>CALFNB010000062.1 GCA_937902425.1 uncultured Acetobacteraceae bacterium
GATTTCACCCGGTTTATTGGCCGTGGGATGTGGCTGAGGAAAGTGGGTAATCAGGAAATCCTTTCACGCGCAGCACCGACGCGGGCAGACTCCGCAATAACGCACGTAGCCGGTCGCGATCGAATGGGCCAGGGGGAACAAAATGCCAGGTGCGAAATTCATGCGCCGGCACCGCCTCGGCGTGGAAACGGCCGCGCGGCGCGACGGGGAAGCGCAACAGTTCATCCGCGATCATCCCGTGGCGGGTCTCGATCAACTTCGCCTCCGGCCGGATCCCGCGGATCGCGGTGCGAGCGCCGTCCAGCGCGTCGACATGATCGGCCTTGTTCAGCACGATCACCTCGGCCGCCCGCAACTGACCGCGCACCGTATCGGCGACCCAACGATCATGCAGGTGCCCGACCACGGCTGACGCGTCGGCGACAACGACGATGGGTTCCAGGCCGAAACCCGGCTCGACCAGGGCCAGTTCCGCCAGCCGCCATGGATCGCTGACGCCGCTCGCCTCGACGATCACGTGCTCGACGGCGGGTTGGCGCGCGGTGAGGCGGGCCAGGCCCGCTCCCAGATCGCCGCTCATGCCGCGGCAGACACAGCCATTGGTCAGCGCGACCGCGTCGCCGTCGCGGGACGCGATCAGCGCCGCGTCAATGGCGAGCGCGCCAAGGAGTCGCGGAGCCACCTCACTATTTCGCCAATTTCGGACACCGCTCCGCTGAACTGTGAGGTAGGTCACAGTTTGGCCGGACGGCTCATGGTAGGCAGCTTTGCTCGATCGTCGCGGCCCCAACACTTGCGGCGGTCGAGCCGGGCCAATTGTTTGGCCCAGGTCAACCCGGACCTAACTTTGACCCAGCTTCTTCGAGGAGCTGGGTCGCTTTTTCTTAGCGAACGTGCACACCACCGCCGGTTCGCCGCGCCGACATCGATCATGTGCGAGTCGCCAGATCGAGCGAAACGCTGGCGTTGGACTTAAATGCGCTAACCATCCGGTTCAGGAGAAGCGGGAAAAATCCGCGGGGCGCTTTTCCATGAACGCGGCGAATGCCTCGGCGGCTTCGGGCGAGTGGACCCGCTCGCGGAACAGTTCCAGTTCTTCGTTGATGCGGGTCGCCAGGTCGGGTTTGCCGCGGCGCATGAGGTGCTTGGTTTGCCGGATCGCCTGAGGCGGCAACGCGGCGAGCCGTCCGGCCAAGGTACGGGCCGCCGTCATCAGTTCGGCATCGTCCACGACCTGGTAGACGAAGCCGGCCGCCAACGCCGCGTCGGCATCCAGCGCATCGCCCAAAAGCAGCATCGCGCTGGCCCGCTGATGGCCGAGCAATTGCGGGAACAGTAACGAACTGCCCGCCTCGGGCACCAGGCCGAGCCGGGTGAACGGCATCACGAACCGCGCCGAGCGGGCGGCGACGATCAGATCGCAGTGCGCGAGCATCGTCGTGCCGACACCGATCGCGGCTCCGTTCACCGCGGCGATCAACGGCTTCTTCAACGTCGACAAGGCGGTGAGAAACGGTGAAGCGGCCGACGCATTGCGGCTCGACGCGCGTTGCTGGAAGTCTTTGATGTCGTTGCCGGAGGAAAACGTGTCACCGGTCCCGGTCAGCAGGATGACGCGGACGGCGGGATCGTTCTCCGCCGAGTCGAACGCGGCGACGAGGCCTTCATACATGGCGCGGGTGAGGGCGTTCTTCTTCTCCGGCCGATTGAAGCGGATTTCCATCACGCCGTCGGCGGCGGTGACGACGAGTTCTTCGGTCATGCGGGTCTCCCGTTTCGGGCGGCAAGGTACGGGGATCAGGCGGCGGCAAGCAAGACCCGCAGGCGTTTCGCGAGTTCACCAAAGTCTTCGGGGCATTTTTGCCTGATGGCCTGTATCCGTCGAGCTGCTCTGATGCCCATCTCTTTGCGGCCGCCACCTGGTCCATTGGCAACACCCATAAGTCGTGCCTGCTGTTCAAAGTAACGCTCTTTGACGGAGATTTCCGAGCGCACAGCGGACCACGCCCAATCAGCTGGCAGGTCCAATCCAGCGAGTGTCCACGTTTCGATTTCTTCCCATGCATTTTCGGCTATGAATACAGACTTGCCAGTAAATATTTGCTCGATTTCATTCAGCCTGCTTCGGCGATTCTTGTTCCCGTCGCGATCAACGCACAAGATAAAATAATCGATCATGGCGTATCTGGTCACGATTTCGCGCAGCCGACCGGTGTCGAGAGCATCGTTGATGCCTCGCATCCGCGGATTGAGGCAAATTATGACTTTCGTGCGAGGTTGCCTGAGCCGGGCGAACAGCCGCTCGAATAATGGTAAAAGGAGATAGTGGTCTTTGGTGGGATCCTCGGGAATGATCATTACGTTCATTTGGCGGTGGCTTGTTCATTTTCCGCTTCGAAGAAAAGAACGTCTTCCATCCAGCCGGACGCGAGCAGTGAGCCGAGTCCTTGTTCCGCGCGCAACCGTGGCGCGTCCGGTAGTTCGGCGACCCTCCTGATAATGGCATGATCGGTGTCCCGAGGGCGATATACGACGGAGGTATGATCGAACGTCGAGTCGCCGATCATCGACAAAAGGTCTGATGAGTGCGTGGTGGTGACAACCTGAATGCCATTCTTCGCGGTTTGGTGTTCGATCAGATCCAAGAGGAGCCTGAGACGCGATGGATGAATGCCGGTTTCAATCTCTTCGAAGAAATATAGCTTAGCGGGGTTTTTTCCCAGGAGTGCCGCCAGCAAAGCCAGAAATCGTAATGTGCCATCGGAGGCACTGTAGGCAGAAATGGCGACACCACTCCGCTCTTTCAATACGAGGTGAACCAGACCGGAGGGATCGCGCGGAAACTCAAAATCCACGATATCCATGGGTGTAAGTTCCTGGATCCAATCAATCAGAATGGTCTTGTGGTCCGGGGTTTCGCAAATTTCCTGTAGAACCGTGGAGAGGTTTTCGCCGCTGTCGCCGAGAACGTTCTGTCCAGGGAACGCTGGTTTGCGCATGACGTCCGGTACCAGGTCCAGAAACCTGACCCCGGCCAGGGCATCCAGGATCTTCTGTACCTGCGTCGCGGTTGGGGGAGCCCCCATGCGAAATCCAACGATCAATGAAAGTGCTGGCTGGCCGGAAAGTTCGATTGCCGAT
The DNA here is from genome assembly GCA_937902425.1 of uncultured Acetobacteraceae bacterium. Classification (GTDB taxonomy): domain Bacteria; phylum Pseudomonadota; class Alphaproteobacteria; order Acetobacterales; family Acetobacteraceae; genus Rhodopila. Next base: position 3,142 of record CALFNB010000062.1, read on the forward strand.
CGGCTGATCCATTCCATTCCAGGCGGCCGGGACTTACTCCCTCCTCCCACGTGGACAAGCGTTGCTGGATGCTTCTTTTGAAAATCCAAATAGTCGGGCGCCGCACCGATGGAAAATATGCTTACTCGTCCGATTCCAAGTCGTTCCGCCACAATGCGGAATCCGCTGCGGCTGGCATCTGTCTTCTCAATGCGAATGAGGTATTCAGCGGATTTCAGCGTCTCTTTGCCCGCTGTGCCTTCCGCGAATTCGAGATCAACGCCAATTTCAAACGCCGCGGCACCTGACTTCACGATTTCATTGGCGCCTCCGCGCAGCGGCGACCACTCCAGTTGACCGCCGCCGCCGTATTTCCCGCCGATTATCTCCGCCATCGAATAGCCACGCCCAATACCATGCAAAACCCGAAACGCGTCTCGGATGTTACTCTTCCCGCTCGCGTTCGCGCCCACCAGGACCGTGAACGATCCCAGCCGCAACGTCGCGTCATGAAAATTCTTAAAATCCCGGAGGCGAAGCTCCGTGATCATTTCTCACTCTCCTGTCACGCCGCCTTATGCCGCTCGCGCAGGAACTGGAAGAACTCCACACCCTCCCGCAGGCGCCGCTTCATCATTTGTGGACTGCGCACCATCTCGCCCACGATCGAGGCGATCTTCGGCGCGCGAAAATAGAACCGCTTGTAGAATGTTTCCACATTGTCGAAGATTTCCGTATGCGACAGATGCGGATACGACAGCGGCGCGATCTGGATCCCTCCGTCGTCCACCAGTTCGGGATGCTCAGCGTCCAGCCAGCCGTTCTCGACCGCCTGATTGTACAGGAACGTCCCCGGATACGGCGCGGCGAGCGACACCTGGATCGTGTGCGGATTGATGTCGGTGGCGAACCGGATCGTTTCCTCGATGGTTTCCTTGGTTTCCCCCGGCAGGCCAAGGATGAAGGTGCCGTGGATCTTCACACCCAGTTCATGACAGTCCTGAGTGAATTTACGCGCGACCTCGATCCGCATGCCCTTCTTGATATTATGCAGGATCTGCTGATTGCCGCTCTCATAACCGACCAGCAACAAGCGCAGCCCGTTATCCTTCAGGACTTTCAACGTCTCGCGCGGCACATTGGCCTTGGCGTTGCACGACCACGTGACGCCCATCTTACCGAGTTCCTTGGCGATCGCCTCGGCACGCGGCAGGTTGTCGGTGAACGTATCGTCGTCGAAGAAGATCTCCTTGACTTGTGGGAAATACGACTTCGCGAGGCGGATTTCCTCGGCGACATGCCCAGGAGAGCGGACGCGGTAATTATGGCCGCCGACGGTCTGCGGCCACAGGCAGAAGGTGCAGCGCGATTTGCAGCCGCGGCCGGTGTACAGCGACACGTAGGGATGCAGCAGGTAACCGATGAAGTAATCCTCGATGCGCAAGTCGCGCTTGTAGACTTCGGTTACGAACGGCAACTGGTCCATGTCTTCCAGAATCGCGCGGTCCTTGTTGTGCACGATGGCACCGGCGTTGTTGCGGTAGGAAATGCCGTCGATGGCGCTCCAGTCGCGGCCCTCGGCGACTTCCTTGATGGTGAAGTCGAACTCGTTGCGCGCCACGAAGTCGATCGGCAAGCCGTTGGCCAGGCTCTCGGTTGGCTGCACCGCCACCTTCGCGCCGACGAACCCGATCTTCAGCGACGGATTCGCGTCTTTCAGCGCCGCCGCCACTTTCACGTCCGAGGCGAAGGATGGCGTCGAGGTGTGGATCACGCAAAGCTCATGCGCCCGGGCCGCCGCCGTCACCGTGTCCAGGCCAATGCGAGCCGGCGGCGCGTCGATCAGCTTGCTGCCGGGCACCAGCGCGGCCGGTTGCGCGAGCCATGTCGGGAACCAGAACGACCTGATCTCCCGCCGCGCCTGATACCGTGAGCCGGCACCGCCGTCGAAGCCGTCGAATGAAGGCGGTTGCAAGAACAGGGTTTTCATCATAACGCGTGGGATCCCTTACTGAGGCTCGATGAGGTCCCCGGCGAGGTGCCCGGGGCGGTATTCGGTGGCGTGGGCCGAGTTGGCGTATCCGCCAACAGCGACAGGCCACGCCAGTCGACGCGGCGTCCGGTGTGGCTCACGATCCACTCGGCGGCCGATAGCAGATCTCGTAGCGGCATGAGCCAGACCGGACAACGGAATGCAAGCCCTCCCAGCATTCCCTTCAGTGCATGGTCGATCCCTGTTACCGCGAGGGCACGGATAGCCCAGACGCCGAGGGCCAATGCCCAGGTCCAGCGGGCGCCACCGGAGGCGAGGATGGTCAGAACCGCCAGGAACAGCGGGTATTGCAGCACGGCGGCGGCGAAGGCGGCGGGCGCCAGGGTTCTGATCGTCCGCGCCCAACGCTCTTCGTGCCGCCAAAGCGCGGCGATCGTGCGTTCCGGCACGGTGGTGGCGACGACTGTGTGGGCAAGCGCCACGTCTGACCCCGCGGCGCGAACCCGTTGACCCAGGACGTTATCGTCCGCGAGATGATCTTTCAGGGCCTCGAACCCGCCGATCGCGGTCAGAGTGTCCCGGCGCAGGCACATCGTCGCGCCAAGACAGTCGCGACGGCCCAGAGCGCGCGCCAGCAAAGCGCCCGGCAGAAAGCTGTGGGTGATCTGGGTGGTCCCGAGCAGGCTCGCCACCGTCCGGAACGCGGGCAGTCCGGTATAGAGCGTGGTGACCAGGCCGACGTTCGGCTGACCCAGGGTTTCGGTCAGACGCCGCAGGTAGTGGGGCCGCGCGTGAACGTCCGAATCGGCGACGACCAGGATGTCGTGCCGTGCCGCGGGCAGCATGTTGATCAGATTGCCGACCTTGGGATTGCTGCCGTGCTCCGTGGCGTCGATGACCAATGCGATATCCTGCCGCGGGTATCGGACCTGAAGCGCGCGCACGACGGGGATCGCGGCGTCGGCGTCATCATGCACACCGAATACGATCTGCCTGGGCGCTGGATAATCCTGCTCGCACAACGTCGCCAGCGCCTCGGCCAGCAATGGCTCATCGCCGTAAAGGGGCTTGAGGATGGTGACGGGCACGGCCTCGCCCACCTCGGCGCCCATCTCAGCGCCGGCCACGCGGGTAAACCGCAGCACGGCGATCCATCCGCTCAGGACCTGAAGTGTTCCAATCACCGTCAGCGCGGCGAGGCCCACGGCCAGCATCATGTACTGGGCTACGACCGGATCACGGGCCGGACGGGCTCACAGGCGCATGGCCCCGTCGGACAGGGCGACCACCTTCTGCCGCAGGCTGTCGATCAGCGGGGTGGCACTGCCCGACGCCAACAGTGACCGGAAATCCGAACGTTGCACGGCCACACGGCTGATCGAGCCGTTCAGCAGCACGTCCACGATGCGCCACCCCACCGCCCCGGAGTGCATCACGTAATCGAGCCGAACCGGGTCACCGCTCGAGGGGATCAGCCTGGATGCCACGACCAGGTCGTTTCCGGAGGACCGGGTCTCTGGCAGGACCTCGAAACGTTCGCCGCCGTCTTCGCCGAAGTTGGCGGTGTATGAGGCGACCGTGAATGCCCGGAAGACGCTGAACAAAGCGTTTTGCGCCGCCTCACCCAATGACGCCCAGCGCAGGCCGACCGACGTCCGCAAGATGGATTCGAGGTCGAAATCCCGGTCGATGACCGGGGCGAGCTGGTCGAACTTCCGTTGAAACGGCGCGCCGGCACCCAAGCTCATGATGCCCCGCAGGCCCGCGTATAATTCGCTGACGATCTTCTGGGCTTCCGCGGCCTGACCGGTAACCTGCGCCTGACCGACCCCTGGGGCGAGGCCTGGCCACGCCACGGCGGCGGCCGCCAGTCCAAGCAACAACCGCCTGGGCAACAACCGAGGGGGCAATAACCGCGGGGGCAACAACCGCCGGCCGGGCGGTTGTCCCATAGGCTCGATCACGCTCGCCATGGGTTACCGCCCGGTCACGACCTGTACGGGCCGCCCCGTCACGCCGGGAGCCTCGATCCCGAACGCCCCGAGGCCCGCCACCACGATGTCGCGCACTGACAGGCCAGCCTCGACCAGTTGCTTTGCCTGCGAATCATGGTCGATGAATTTGTCCGCCATCACCATCGGCCGTACTTTCAATCCGTGGTCCATCAGTCCCTTCCACGCCAGGTGATGCATCACCTGGCTGGCGAAGCCGCCGATCGAGCCTTCTTCGATCGTGATCAGTACCTCGTGATGACGGGCGAGTTGTTCAACCAGCGCGGTGTCGATCGGTTTGGCGAAGCGCGCATCGGCGACGGTGGTCGGGAAGCCGCGCGCGGTCAGCTCGTCGGCCGCCTTCAACGCGTCGCCGAGCCGTGGGCCAAGCGAGAGGATCGCGATGCTGTGGCCCTCCCGCATCACGCGGCCTTTGCCGATTCGCAGGATTTCGCCCTCCGACGGCAATGCGACACCAGTGCCTTCGCCGCGCGGGTAGCGGAACGCGCTTGGCCGGTCGTTGATGGTGACCGACGTCGCGACGGCATGCACCAACTCGGCTTCGTCCGACGGCGCCATGATGACCATGCCCGGCAGGCAGCCCAGATAGGCGATGTCGAAACTGCCGGAATGGGTCGCGCCGTCATTGCCGACCGGTCCGGCCCGGTCCAGGGCGAAGCGGACCGGCAGCGACTGGATCGCCACATCGTGGACCACCTGATCGAAGGCCCGCTGCATGAAGGTGGAGTATATCGCGCAGTATGGCTTCATGCCCTCGGTCGCCAGCCCGGCGGCGAAGGTGACCGCGTGCTGCTCGGCGATGCCGACGTCGAAGGTGCGGCTGGGAAAGCGTTTGCCGAATTTGTCCAGGCCGGTGCCGGAGGGCATCGCCGCGGTAATGGCGATGATGGAGGGATCCTTCTCCGCTTCGGCGATCAGCGCGGCGGCGAACACATTGGTGTAGGACGGCGGGCCCGGCGGCGCTTTGGCCTGCTCGCCGGTGATGACGTTAAACCTGGAAACGCTGTGCAACTTGTCGGCCGAGGCCTCCGCCAGCGCATAGCCCTTGCCCTTTTGGGTGATGGCGTGGACCAGGATCGGGCCGGTCTCGTCCGCCTCGCGCACATTGCGCAGCACGGGCAACAGGTGGTCAAGATTGTGACCGTCGATTGGACCGACGTAGTAAAACCCCAGTTCCTCGAACAGGGTGCCGCCGGTCAGGATGCCGCGCGCGTATTCCTCGGCGCGGCCCAAGGTGCGTTCGATGCCACGCGGGAAGCGTTTGGCCATCTTGGCGCCGAGTTCGCGCAGCGACAGGAAGCTGCGCGACGACATCAACCGCGACAGATAGGCACTCATGGCGCCGACCGGCGGAGCGATCGACATATCGTTGTCGTTGAGGATGACGATCAGCCGGGAGTGCAGCGCGCCAGCGTTGTTCATCGCCTCATAGGCCATACCGGCGCTCATGGCGCCATCGCCGATCACGCAAATGACGTTACGGTCGTCGCCTTTCAGGTCGCGCGCCACCGCCATGCCAAGACCGGCGGAAATCGACGTCGAGGAATGCGCCGCGCCGAACGGGTCGTATTCGCTCTCGCTGCGTTTGGTGAAGCCGGACAGGCCGCCGCCCTGGCGCAAGGTGCGGATGCGGTCGCGGCGTCCGGTCAGGATTTTGTGGGGGTAGGCCTGGTGTCCGACGTCCCACAGCAACCGGTCGCGCGGCGTATCGAATATGGCATGGATCGCGACGGTCAACTCGACCACCCCTAGCGAGGCGCCAAGGTGACCGCCGGTGACGGAGACCGCGTCGATGGTTTCCGCGCGGAGTTCATCCGCGAGTTGACGCAATTGTTCCGGGGAGAAATTCCTTAGATCAGCCGGGTACCGGACACGATCCAGTAACGGCGTTTGCACAGGACTCATCAACAAGCTCCCATTAGCTTCGCCGTTTGACGACGAAAGCGGCCAGCGCGCGCAACAGCGCGGCTCGTTCTCCAAATCCCTCCAGGTGTTCCGCGGCCTGGCGGGCCAGCATGTCGGCGTGTGACCGCGCCATTTCGGGTCCAAGCACGGCGACCATCGTGGCTTTGCCGGCCGCGGCATCCTTGCCGGCGGTCTTTCCGGTCTCCTCGGCGGAGCCTTCGACATCCAGCAGGTCATCGGCGATCTGGAACGCCGCGCCAAGGTCGCGCCCATAGGCGGCGACCTGATGCCGCTGACGATACGGCGCACGGCCGAGGATCGCCCCGGCTTCGGCACTGAACTGGATCAACCGGCCGGTCTTCAAGGTCTGCAGTCGTGTCACCGCCGGAGCATCCAGGATTTGACCTTCGGTCACCATATCAATCATTTGGCCGCCCGCCATCCCACGCGCACCGGCCGCCGCGCCCAGAGCCGCGACGAGTTCGCATCGTGCCTCGGGGTCGGAGTGGGTGTCGGGCTCGGCCAGCACCTCGAAGGCGCGCGTTTGCAGTGCGTCGCCGGCGAGGATCGCGGTCGCCTCATCGAACGCTTTATGGGTACTGGGCTTACCTCGGCGCAGATCGTCGTTGTCCATGGCGGGCAGGTCGTCATGCACGAGCGAGTAACCGTGCAGCATCTCGACGGCCGCCGCGACCCGGGCGGCGCAGGTTTCGGCCACCGCGAACAGGTTGGCGGTCTCCATCACCAGGAACGCGCGCAGCCGCTTGCCGCCGCCCAGAGTGGCATACCGCATGGCGTCAACGAGTCGCGACTCGGCTCCGTCGACCGCCGGCAACAGGGTTTCGAGTTCATTTTCCACGACTCCCGCGACCCGGGACATTGCTTTCGACAAGTCTACCTCGGTTGCCACGCACACACCCCGTTTGGTTTACCGCTCGTGTTACTCCTGCCCAACCGTTGGCCCGATGGGGCCGCCTCGGCCACTCGGGCCTGGACGCCCGTCAGGGCGGCTGTCGCCACATCATGGCAATTCCGTTTTGTAGAAGTACAAGTCCTGCCACAGGGCTTGCGTTCCGCCAAGCCTGTGAATCCGTTCAGCGGTTCATGTGGCGCGGCGGCGCGGCGAGATCGCCCTTTTTTTTCCGCCGCGCCGCGCATTGCGATCACAGGCGCCGCATGCCATATCCCGACCGCTCGAGTCCGGTATAGGTGTCATCTCGAGGGGCGAGCCTGATATGCGCGGCGGTGTTCCCCGGGAACGGTGTCCGAGTGGCGGTTTAATCACGGGAGTCCTACACTGAATGATGCGCGTCATTCTGGCCCAGCCTCGCGGATTTTGCGCGGGCGTGGAACGGGCGATCGAGATCGTGGAGCGTGCGCTGAAGAAGTTCGGCCCGCCGATCTACGTCCGGCATGAGATCGTCCACAACCGCCACGTCGTGGACGATCTGCGGCAACGCGGCGCGATCTTTGTTGATGAACTGGATCAGGTGCCGGACGGCGCGATGACGATCTTCTCAGCGCATGGCGTGGCGAAGAAGGTCGAGCAGGACGCCGCCGCGCGGCATTTGCCGGTGATCGACGCGACCTGCCCGCTGGTGGCCAAGGTCCACAACGAGGGGCGCCGCTACGCCCGTCAGGACCGCGAGATCGTGCTGGTCGGGCATGCCGGCCATGCGGAGGTCGCGGGAACGATCGGTCAGGTGCCGGGCACCGTGCATCTGGTGCAAACCACCGCCGACGTGGCGAACCTTAACGTCCGCGATCCCGACAAACTCGCCTATATCACGCAGACGACCCTGTCGGTGGATGACACGCGCGGCATCATCGCCGCGCTGAAGGCCCGGTTTCCGTCCATCGTCGGGCCGGATGTGCGGGATATTTGCTATGCCACCCAGAACCGCCAGCAAGCGGTGCGAGACCTGGCGAAGCGTGTCGACCTGATCCTGGTCGTGGGTTCGCGCAATTCCTCCAACTCCAATCGGCTGCGCGAAATCGGCGAGGAACTCGGCCGGCCCGCCTATCTGATCGACGACGCCGGCGCGATGCAACCTGATTGGTTCAGGAACGTTGAGTCAGTGGGCGTTACGGCGGGTGCCTCGGCGCCCGAGTCGCTGGTGCGCGGCGTGCTCGAAGGGTTGCGTGGTATCGCTGAGATCGAAGTGTCCACCCTCGATGGGGTGGCCGAGGATGTCCGCTTCCGGTTCCCTGCGGAAGTCGCGGACGCATAAAGGAATTTCGCCGTCATGTCCGTGCCGTTGAATCAGGCGATCCGGGTCGGTGCTTACGTCGTGAAGCAGCATTTGCTCGGCCGTAAGCGGTATCCTCTGGTGTTGATGCTGGAGCCGTTGTTCCGCTGCAACCTGGCCTGCGCCGGCTGCGGCAAGATCGACTATCCCGCCGAAATCCTGAACCAGCGCCTGTCGGTCGATGAGTGCATGGAGGCGGTCGACGAATGCGGTGCGCCGGTCGTGGTGATCGCCGGCGGCGAACCGTTGCTGCATCGCGAGATCGAACAAATCGTCGAGGGCGCGATCGCGCGCAAGAAGTTCGTCATCGTCTGCACCAACGCGTTGCTGCTCGAAAAGAAGATGGAACTCTTCAAGCCGAGCAAATGGTTTTCCTGGTCCGTGCATCTGGATGGCGGGCGCGAGGAACACGACATCTCGGTGTGTCAGACCGGCGTTTACGATCGCGCGGTGGCGGCGATCAAGGAAGCCAAACGCCGCGGCTTCCGCACGATCATCAACGCGACTCTGTTCAACACCGCCGAGCCGGCGAAGGTCGCGTCGTTCTTCGACGATGTGATGGACATGGGCGTGGACGGAATTTCCGTGTCACCGGGCTACGCGTATGAGCGGGCCCCGGATCAGCAGCATTTCCTTAACCGTAACAAGACCAAGGAATTGTTTCGCGGGATCTTCGCTCGCCAGGGCAAAACGAAATGGGCGTTCAATCAGTCGTCGATGTTCCTGGATTTCCTCGCCGGCAACCAGACGTTCCATTGCACGCCATGGGGTAACCCAACGCGCACGTATTTCGGCTGGCAGCGGCCCTGTTATCTGTTGGGCGAGGGCTATGCGAAAACGTTCAAGGAACTGATGGAAACGACGGACTGGGATCGTTACGGCACCGGAAATTATGAGAAATGCGCCGATTGTATGGTGCATTCCGGTTACGAAGCGACCGCCGTCGCGGAGACGGTGCGGCATCCGTGGCGAGCGGCGGCACAGGTACTACGCGGGATCCGCACCGAGGGTCCGATGGCGCCGGATGTCTCGCTCGCGCGGCAGCGGCCGGCCGAGTATGTGTTCAGCCGCCATGTGGAGTCGGCGTTGGCACGGATCCGCGCGCGGAAGGCGGCGCCTGAGGCGGAAGCGGCGGAGTGATTGGCGGGCGCGCCGAAGCGGGCATCGCAAAGACCAAACGCCTTGCCGTGGCGGCAAAGATGCAATTATACCCATGCCATGAAGCGCGATGAGGTCATCGCTACACTGCGTGATCACGAACCGGAGTTAAGGGCTGCCGGTGTCGTGCGGTTGTCGCTGTTTGGCTCTACCGCGCGGGACGAGGCGCGTGTGGACTCGGATATCGATTTACTGGCGGCCTTCGACGACGGCCATGCGCTGTCGCTGCTCGATGTCATCGGCATAGAGAACCGGCTTTCGGACCTGCTCGGACAGCCGGTCGACCTGATTGAGGAGGGCAACCTCAGGCCACGCGTACGAGAACGCGTGAGCCATGAGATCGTACGTGCCTTCTAGCGATCCGGTTCAGCGCTTTATCGACATCATCGAGAATATCGAGAGGATCGGGCGTTTCACGGCGAGCATGGACCTTGGTGGCTTTGCCGCGAACGAACAGACCACCCTGGCCGTCAAGTACAGTCTGCTGGTGATCAGCGAGGCCGCCGTGAAATTGGGCACTCTGGCCGCCGATCTTTGCCCGGACATCGCGTGGCGGGAAATTCGTGGTCTGGGAAACCGATTGCGGCACGACTACGACAGCATCGATATCGTTCGTATCTGGCTGCTGCTCGAACGCGATTTGCCGCCATTGAAGGCAGCTTGCCTGGAGGCACTGATCGCTCTTGGAGCGAACGACCCAACTTGCTGATTTGCCCTCCGCCGTCGCGAACCGTCCCCATCAGGGACGACTCTTGCGCGCCTTTCTCACGTGCGCCAGGGCTTCCTGGCGAATGGTCTGCCAGTCCTGGCGTGTCAGCGCGGTTTCCTCGCCTCGCAGCCCTTCCAGCAACAGCGCCTCGAGTCGTTCTTCCGCTTTGCGCTTCTCGTCCGCGCGGATCAGTTCGCGCACGTATTCGCTCACGCTGCTGTAGCGGCCTTGCGCGATTTGCCCATCGACGAACTCCTTCAGCGGGTCGGGTAAGCATGAAATGGCATGAACTGCCGCAACGTCACGCGGGTGACTGGACGCGATGGTGTGGCCGGATCCGGTTCCGGCCCTCCGTCGTTCTTAGCCGGCCAACGCCTTCATGTGGACGTAGAGGTCGGCTTTCCCCTCGAAGCCGATCCCCGGCAGTTCCGGCAACGTCACGAAACTGTTCTCCACCCGCGTGCCGTCGGGAAACCCGCCATACGGCTGAAACACATCGGGATAACTCTCGTTGCCGCCGAGACCAAGACCGGCCGCGATCGCCAGCGACATCTGGTGCCCGCCGTGCGGCACGCAGCGGCTCCAGGCCCAACCGGCATCCTTCAGCATCGCCAGCGTCCGCTGATACTCGCATAACCCGTATGACAACGCGCAATCGAACTGCAGCCAGTCGCGGTCGGGCCGCATGCCGCCATACCGGATCAGGTTCCGCGCGTCCTGGTGACTGAACAGGTTTTCGCCGGTCGCCATCGCGCCGGGATAAAATTCCCCCAATGCGGCCTGCAACTGGTAATCCAGCGGGTCGCCCGCCTCCTCGTACCAGAACAGATCGTACTGGCGCAGCATCTTCGCGTAAGCGATCGCCGTTTCCAGATCGAACCGTCCATTCGCATCGACCGCCAGCCGGCAACCGGAGCCGATTTCCGTCAGCACCGCCTCGATGCGCCGTTGATCTTCGGCGATCGTTTCGCCGCCGATCTTCATTTTCACCACGGTGTAGCCACGATCGAGATATGACCGCATCTCGCCCCGTAGTTTTGAATCATCCTTGCCGGGATAGTAATAACCGCCGGCCGCGTAGACGAATACGCGCGGATCGGCGGTGCGGCCGTGCCGCTCGGCCAACAGCCGGAACAGCGGCCCGCGGGCGATTTTCGCCACCGCGTCCCACACCGCCATGTCGATCGTACCGACCGCCACCGAGCGGTCGCCATGCCCGCCCGGCTTTTCATTGCGCATCAGCGCAGCCCAGATCCGGTCGGGATCAAAATTTTCCCCGGTGTCGTCCAGCAGCGACGCCGGCTCCGCCGCCATCAGCCGCGGCGCGAAGCGTTCCCTGATCAATCCGCCCTGACCATAGCGGCCATTCGAGTTAAAGCCGTAACCAACCACCGGCCGGCCTTCGCGCTGCACATTCGTGACCACCGCGACCAGGCTGGTCGTCATCGAACTGAAGTCGATATAGGCGTTCCGGATAGGCGAACCGATCGCCTGCGTGACCTCACGCACGTCCAGGATGCGCAACGCCACCGGCCAGGCTCAGCGGAAGATCGAGTGCGGGCGGGAAATCGTGGCGCCGAGAGCGGTGGCGGGCCAGACCGAACTGGCGAAGGGACCGGCATTGCGCGCTTGCATCGATCCGTTCGCTGCCTCCGGGGCCGGCTGCTCACTGATCGAGCCGAGGGCGTGCGACAGTTTCCTGGCCGCCTCCACCACGGCCGGCATCAAAGCCCGCGGTCTGGGCGGCCGCATCCGCAACGACGGCGCGCCGATCAGCATGGCGGCGACCACCTGGCCGGACGCGTCGCGAACCGCGGCGCAGACGCTCACGGTCCCGGCGACAACCTCGGAGTCGGTGATCAGGAAGCCGCGCGTGCGAATCCGGTGCAGGTCAGCCGCGATCCAGGACGGGTCGGTACGGGTTGACGGCGTGTAGCGTTGCAGGCGCTGCGCCAGCACCTGGGTCTGCACCGCCTCGGGCGCATGAGCCAGCAGCATCCGCCCACTTCCGGCGTGGAGCGGCATCTTCTTGCCGACTTCGGTGTAGACCCGCAGACCCGGATCGGTCTGGTAAATGGCGACGGTCTCGGACTCCATCCCTTCGCGAACCCGGAGATAGACATTCTCCCCCGTCGCGTTGCCGAGAGCGGCGAGATACGGCATCGCGGTCGCCGCCAGCGCGCCTTGCTCCGACGCGGCGGAGCCCAGTACGGCCCACCGCGCGCCGAGGCGCCAAAGGCCGTGCCCCTCGTCCTGAATGACGAAATTGCGGCTTTGCATGGTGGTCAGCAACTCGAACGCGGCGGTCTTGCCACAACCGGCGGCGTCGGCGAGCACCACGAGCGGGACCGGTCCCGTTCGAGCCAGCGTTTCCAGCAGACTGAGCGCGCGATTAACGGCCGTGGTGCTGTGCTCCCGGGCCAGTTCCTTATCTCGGGCCACCGTGTCGATCGCCGGCTTGCTGACCTCCCGAACCGGCGGCGGCGCTTCCACGATCCGGGCCCGTGGCCGCGTGGGTGCTTTCGCGGCCATGTTGGGTTTGCGGGCGGCGGGTTTGCGGGCGGCGGGTTGCTTCAGGCCAACGGATTTGGATGCCAGCTTCCTCGGCGCGGTCGTTTTCGCGGGGACACCCCGCGCGGCGGGTTTCCTGACGGCGGAATTTCTGGAGGGAGGCGTCTTTGCGTTCACGGTCCTTGAGACGGCCTTCCGGGCGGTGAGCTTTCTCGTCGTCGCCGTCCCCGTGCCGCTCACCTTCTTGGACGTGGTGGATTTCCGTGTTGCCGCCACCGCCTGGGTGGCGACCTTCGCGGCCCCACGCTTCGGTTTGGCGGCAGTCGCGCGCGCGGTCTTTGGCTTCGCGATCCGAGCGGGCGTCGCCTTCGGGCGCACGACCTTCACCAGCCCTCGCATCGCACGTCCCGGCGACCGTGCTTTCGCCACCGCCTTCACCGTTGGGCGCCGTGTCGGTTTGCTACGGGAGGTAGAGGCCATGGGGACTACTCTCGTCACGGTTGCAACGTGGGAAACAATGCCAGTGGCACGCTACACAAGAACGACCATGGGCGCCACCGCGACCAGTGGATACCGGAGAGTAGCACGGCGTTCCAGCCCAGGGCGGTTAAAACCGGTCCATCGTGCTGCGCCGCAGCTAAAGTGGTAGCTAATTGAAAAGCAATGATTTCTCTCCACCGCGTGGCTGGCATGCCGGGAATGTTCAACAGGGTTGCGTCTGGCGCTTGTCCCTGAGGGTCGGCTGCGCTAAAGCGCCGCGTTCACGGTTGCTGGCGGTGGACCTGGGGATGGCGGGCCGAAACGTCCGAAGTCTGTCGGTCCTGATTGCCAGGCCACGGGGTGTTCCGCGGGCGTGGTGGAATTGGCAGACACGCCAGATTTAGGTTCTGGTGGCGCAAGCCGTGGGGGTTCAAATCCCTCCGCCCGCACCAGACGGGGGCGATGGTTGAGCCAAACGGGGCGCGTTTGGGGCGTACGACACAGATATATTACGGAATGGATTGGCAGATGCAGGTGACCGAGACACTTTCCGACGGCCTCAAGCGCGCATTCGCGGTGGTGCTGCCGGCGGAAGACATTGAAAGCCGGCGGGCGGCGCGGCTTTCCGAACTCGCCAAACAGGTCAATCTGCCAGGTTTCCGGCCCGGCAAAGTGCCGATGCCAATCGTCCGCCAGCGCTTCGGCGGCGCCGTGGCGGCGGAAGTGATGGAGCAGTCCATCAATGAGGCGACGCAAAAGCTGCTGGCGGACCGCGAGCTGCGACCCGCCGTGATGCCGAAGCTGGAAATGGTGACCGCGGATCCGACCGCCCTTGGCCCGGCCAAGGACCTGGAATTCAAGGTCGAGCTGGAACTGCTGCCGGAGATCCCGATGCCGGAGTTCTCGGCCTTCACCCTGACCCGCCACGTGGCGAAGGTGCCCGCGGAAGAGGTGGACAAGGCGCTTGCCGACATCGCCGAGCGCAATCGCGATCTGGTGGACTTCACGCCGGAAGAACTGGCCGCGCGTGGTGACAGCCAAGGTGCCGCCAAGGGCGACGTGCTCACCATCGATTACATGGGCAAGATTGACGGCAGTCCGTTTCAGGGCGGCACGGCGACTGACACCGACGTCGATATTGGCGGCTCGGGTTTCATCCCCGGCTTAGTCGAGCAGCTTGAGGGCATCCGCCCCGGTGAAAGCAAAACCATCGAGGTGACGTTCCCGGAAAACTATCAGGCGGAAAATCTGGCGGGAAAGCTGGCGACATTCGATATCACGGCGAAGCAGCTCCGCAAGCCCATCCCGGCGGCGATCGACGATACGCTGGCGGAAAAACTCGGGTTCGACTCGCTGGAGAACCTGCGGGAGACGCTTGAGGGGATGCGCCAGCGCCGGCTGGATGGGCTGACTCGCATGCGGTTGAAGCGCGATCTGCTGGACGTGCTGGCCGTGCATGCCAACTTCACGGCCCCCGAGGTGCTCGTCGACCAGGAATTCGAGCAGATCTGGAAGAACCTCGAGGCCAGCCGCGCCAATGGCACGATGGATGAGGACGATAAGCAGAAGACCGAAGAGCAGCTGCGGGCCGATTACCGCGCCATCTCCGACCGCCGCGTCCGGCTCGGCCTGCTACTGGGCGAAATCGGGCGAGTAAACACCATCGTGGTCACGCCTGAGGAAGTGACCATGGCGATCCGTCGGGAGGCCGCCCGTTATCCAGGCCGCGAAGCGCAGATGATCGAGTTCTACCGGAAATATCCGGCCGCCACGGACGCTCTTCGTGGTCCGATCTTCGAGGATAAGGTTGTCGATTATGTGCTCGACGCGGCGACCATGACGGACGCGGAAATCTCGGTCGAGGCGTTGGAACAAGATCCGGACGAGCCGAAATTGGTGGAAGCAGCGGCTGGAACGGCGGAAGCAGCGGCTGGAACGGCGGAGGCAGCGGCTGGAACAGCGGAAGCGGCCACGGCTGAGGTGGCACCGGACGCCGGCGAAGCCGGAACCGCCGCGACCTGAACAGCGGTTCCCCGGATGTCGCATGACAATCGGCTGGAAATTCCCGGCGATCGGCCTATTTTAAGCAGGCGCCGAGTCCTCGGCGCCTGCCCCAATGACAATCCCTCGGTGTCCCCCCAGGTGAAAGTGAACCCATGCGTGATCGTGACCCGGTCGAAATCTACAACAACAACCTGGTGCCGATGGTGGTCGAGCAAACCGCCCGCGGCGAACGGGCGTTCGACATCTATTCGCGGCTGTTGAAGGAGCGCATCATTTTCCTGACTGGCCCGATCTACGACCAGGTCTCGAGCCTGATCTGCGCCCAGTTGCTGTTTCTGGAATCGGAGAATCCGTCGAAGGATATTTCCTTTTATATCAACAGCCCCGGCGGCGTCGTGACAGCTGGGTTCGCGGTCTACGACACGATGCAGTATATCCGCAGCCCGGTTTCCACGGTGTGCGTGGGCATGGCGGCCTCGGCGGGATCGCTGCTGTTGACCGCTGGAGCGAAGGGCAAACGGTATGCGTTGCCGAACAGCCAGGTCATGGTCCATCAGCCCTCGGGCGGCGCGCAGGGCCAGGCCACCGATATCGAGATTCAGGCGCGGGAAATCCTCAAGACACGAGCGCGGCTCAATCTCATCTATGTGCACCACACCGGCCAGGAGCTGGCGGCGATCGAGGCCAAGATGGAGCGCGACACCTATTTGACGGCCGAAGAGGCGCGTGACTTCGGCCTGGTCGACGAGGTTGTCGCAAGCCGCCCAGGATCGACGGCCGATTCCTCGTCGGGGTGAATGGCGACGGCCCAGGCGGGCGGCGATTCCCTTCTGAAGGCGGCGAGCGGCGGAAAAATTCCGTTGGCTGGCGTTTCGCCCGTGAAAAGCACGGATTCTTCATCTCTTGCAAGGAATTCCGTGGTTGTATGACGAACTGACCGCCGCCCTTTTGACATCCCCATGTCATACAAGGATCCCCATCCTTGTCGCGGCGGGAAAGGGGGGTTTAGTATCCGAGGGTGTGGTGCCCCCGCTTGTGGGGGAGGAGTGCGCATGAGCAAGTCCGGCGATTCGAAGAACACCCTGTATTGCTCGTTCTGCGGCAAGTCGCAGCACGAGGTCCGCAAGCTGATCGCCGGACCGACCGTGTTCATCTGCGATGAGTGCGTTGAACTGTGCATGGACATCATCCGCGAGGAGCATAAGACGCACCTCGTGAAGTCCCGCGACGGCGTGCCGACCCCGCGCGAAATCTGCAAGGTGCTCGACGACTATGTGATTGGGCAGGACCACGCCAAGAAGGTTCTCTCCGTCGCGGTCCACAACCACTACAAGCGCCTCGCGCACGGGCAGAAGAACAACGACATCGAGATCGCCAAGTCGAACATCCTGCTGGTGGGGCCGACCGGTTCCGGCAAGACCTTGCTGGCGCAGACGCTGGCACGCATCCTCGACGTGCCGTTCACCATGGCGGACGCCACGACACTGACCGAGGCCGGCTATGTCGGCGAGGACGTCGAGAACATCATTCTGAAGCTGCTGCAGTCGGCGGATTATAATGTGGAGCGGGCGCAGCGCGGCATCGTCTACATCGACGAGGTCGACAAGATTTCCCGCAAATCCGACAACCCCTCGATCACCCGCGACGTGAGCGGGGAGGGTGTGCAGCAGGCGCTGCTGAAAATCATGGAAGGGACCGTTGCCTCGGTGCCTCCGCAGGGCGGGCGGAAGCATCCGCAGCAGGAGTTCCTGCAGGTCGATACCACCAACATCCTGTTCATTTGCGGCGGCGCGTTCTCCGGGCTGGAGCGGATCATTTCCTCCCGCG
>CALFNB010000063.1 GCA_937902425.1 uncultured Acetobacteraceae bacterium
TTCTGCTGCCAGGGCGCCGGTGGGCCGTTGGGAGGCTCGGTATTTTCAGGCGGCCATTGATTGCCGCGGAACCAGTCCTCGCCGGGCGCCATCCCGATGGATGGTGAGATTCCGATAGGACGGATAACGACCGTTTGCACATTGATCGTTCCCGCCACGCCACCCAGGGCCACGCCGGTCGTATCGGTCGCACTCAATCCTGCGTCGGTCAGTCCAATTGTCTTGCTCATGGACATGCTCCTTGTGTGTTGGATCCTCGGACAGATGTTCGCTCGCCCGATCACCTAAGACAATTGGTTGCCTGCGCATCGGAATCTTCCGCGGGCCCCGGTATCACCCATGCATCCCGCGGCCGAAACCAGGCATCGACCATCTCGCCCTCGTCCCAGTCGGTCTCGCCCTCATTCACGGCGTAGGCAATGGCGGTGCCGCCATCCCGCAGCCGCAGCCGGACCTCCATCCTCCCACCAAGATAGATCGTGCGAACCACTTGCGCCGACCAGGCATTCGTTCCCTCCGGCGCGGCACCGGGGCTGGCCAGCTTCAGGCGTTCCGGCCGGATCATCAGCAGCACCGCGCCGCCATCCGGCAGATCGCCAACGATGGGGATCATCGCCGGACCCGCGCCTGTGTCCACCCGCACAGTGCCACCCGGTTGTCGCGGCGCGATGACCGAGCCCCTGATCAAATTGGTGCTCCCAATAAACCCGGCGACAAACGCTGAAGCTGGCGCCTCGTAGATTTCCCTCGCCGACCCCAGTTGTTCGATCCGCCCGCCGCGCATCACCGCGATGCGATCGGACATCGTCAGCGCCTCCTCCTGGTCGTGCGTGACGAACAGCGCGGCAATGCCCAGACGCCGCTGCAACGTGGAAATCTCGATCCGCATTTCCTCGCGCAGCTTCAGGTCCAGGTTGGACAGAGGTTCATCCAGCAGCAGCAGGCTCGGACGGATCACCAGCGCCCGAGCCAACGCCACGCGCTGTCGCTGCCCACCCGAAAGCTGACCGGGCCGCCGATCGCCGAGTCCGTCCAGCCGGACCAGTTGCATCGCCTCGTACACCCGCCGAGCGATCTCCGCCCGTCCAACCCGTCGCATCCGCAAGCCGAAACCAATGTTCTCGGCGACCGTTCGGTGCGGGAACAATGCGTAATCCTGGAATACAATGCCAAGGTCGCGGCGCCAGGGCGGTAAGGTCTCCACCGGACTGCCCGCGAGGTGGATGCCGCCGGCATCCGGGGTCACGAAACCGCCAATCATGTTCAGCGTCGTTGTCTTGCCGCATCCGCTGGGACCGAGCAGCGTCACGAACTCGCCTTGTCGCACGATCAGATCGATCGGCCCGACCGTGACTGAGGCGCCGAAGTGCTTCGTCAGGCCGCGCAGTTCCAGCGCAGCCTCAGGCATGCCCGTGATCCTGGTAAATGAAGTTGCCAATCCCGACGAGCCGCCCGAACAGCGCGACCAAGGCCAAAGGCACCAGCAGCGAAATGATCGAAAGCGCCGCCAGTGTGGGTGAGAACCCGTATTCCAGAAATTGCATGATTTGCACGGTCAAGGGCGTTTGCCCCGGCCGCGCGACGAACAACGCCAGATTGACGTCGTCGAAACTGCTGATGAAGGCGAAGATCATGCCCGCTCCGCCGCCCGAGCGCGCCAAAGGCAATGTCACCTCGATCAGCACCCGCAATCGGGAGGCTCCCAGGCTGGCCGCCGCGATCTCGGCGTTGATCGGGATCGAGTCCAGGCTGATCGATAGCGTGCGTACCATGAACGGCAGGCAAATCACGACATGCCCGATGACCAGCGCCGGTAGGCCGATCCAGTTTCCCACACCCGCCAGCGTCAAAAACTGCAGCAGCGCGATCCCCGTCACCAGACTGGGCAACACGAGCGGTCCCAATGTCAGCGCCTGCAGCGTGCCGCGGCCTCTGAACGAGGGCCACCGTAATGCCAGCGCAAGAGGCAAACCCAGCACGGCGGTCGCGACCGCGCTCAGCGCCGCCAGTTTCAGGCTGAACAGAAATGGTCCGGTCCATTGCGGCGTCATCGCCATCGACCACCAGTGCAACGAAAATCCACGCGGCGGAAAATACGATCGTTCCACCGCGTTGAACGATACGGCCGCGGTAATCAAAATCGGTGCCAGCATGAACGCGTAGATCAGCGCCACGACACTCCACAGGATCTTGCGGCTCACGATTCGCTCCGGCGTCCGGCGAGCATGATCAGCGCCAGGACCACGAACGAACTGGCGAGCAGGATCACGCCCATGGCGGACCCGAGCGACCAGTCCAACAGCGTCATCATGAAGCTGTAAATCAATGTCGCCATCGTTTGCGTGCCCGGCCCGCCGAGAATGGCTGGCGTCGCATAAGCCCCGATCGCGACCCCAAAAGCGAGCAGGAACCCGCCGATCACGCCCGATGCGGTCAGCGGCAGGGTCACGCTGACAAACGTTCTCACGCGGCCCGCGCCCAGGCTCATCGCCGCCCGTTCGAGGTTGGGGTTCACGCCGTTCAATGCCGCCATGATTGTCAGCACGCCGTAGGGCAGCAACGCATGAGCAAGGCCAACGATTATCACCGCCGTGGAAGGCAGCATGCGCAGTGGCGCCGAGATCACGCCCATCGCGAGCAGAAAGTTGTTGATCGGACCATCATGGTTGAGTAGCACCCACCAGCCGTATGTCCGCACGATCACGCTCGCCAGCAGCGGCGACAGTGCCAGCGCGACCAGCACCGGCTGCCAGCGGCTTTGCGTGCGTACCAGAGTGTAGGCGACCGGGTATCCCAGAACGACCACCAGCGCGCCGACGGCCACGCCAATGCCGATTGTTCGCAGGATCGCATCGACGTAAAGCTTCTTGGTCAGCAATGTGGAGAAATTCGCCGTCGTCAGTTGCGCGATCGGAACCATGTCCTCGGACTTCAACATGCTGGTGGACAGCAGCAGCAAGATCGGCAGGGCGAAGAACAGCAACAGGAACGCGGCCGGAAACGCCGCCAGCAGGTAAGCCGAGCCTTGAGGTTTCATTGCGTCAGTCGGCCATGATCTCCTTCCATTTCAAAACCCAGGCATTCCGTTCCCTGCCGAGCACCGCGCTGTCGGGCAGGTCGAGGGTATCCATTTTCGCCTGAGTGGTGATCTGTGTCTCCACGAATGCCGCGGGCCAGTCGGTAATGTCGGGTCGCGCCGGGCTGGCGAAATACGCCAGGCAGAATGCTCGCTGCACGTCGGGGTCAAGCCGGAAATTCAGGAACTCAAACGCCAGCTTCTTGTTCGCCGCGCCGACCGGAATGGCCGACACATCCGCGAGGCCGATCGTGCCTTCCTTCGGGATGGTGAAACCCAGATTGTAGCCCTTGGCGACATAATAACCCGAGCGCGCACTCCAATACGGTGTCAGCCACACCTCATCATTCTCGAAATACGGTGCCGCCTGGGCCGAACTTTGCAACACCGCGCCCAACCAGGGCTTCTGCGAACGCACCAGATCCCAGGCGCCACTCATGTCGGTCACGCCGCCGCCCTTGAGTTTCGCGGCCATGATCATCGCGTAGATCTCCAGCAGTGTAGTCCCGGGATCGTGCCCCAGAAGATGGCCTTTGAGCGCCGGCTGGTTCAGCGTTTCCGGCATCCAGTAATCGGCCCAGGATAACGGCTTCTCGACTTTCTTCGTGTTCCATAGCAGCGGCATGTATTGGTAATAGGCGACGATGCCAATGGGCGGAATCGCATCATGACTTTTGGCCCAGACGTGGCGGAGATTGGGCACCTCCTGCTCGGTCACCGGTTCCAGCATTTTCTCGCGGGCGCCCAGAATTGCTTCCGGCGCGGTCAGTTCGGCGGCGACGTCGAAGCCCGGAGCCCCACGCGCGGCGCGAATTTTCGCATAGGTCTGCGCGGCGCCGCCGCTCTGATCGTAGGTGATCTGAACACCGAACTTCTTCTCGAACGGTTCGATCACCGTCTTCGTGAAGACGTCCTGGTACTCGCCACCATAGGCGGTGACCACCAGGGTCTCGGCGGCTCGGGCGCGAATCACGAATGGCGCGCACAATGAACCCGCGATCGCCTTGAGGATTGGGCGACGCCGCATTGCCACATTCGAGCCGGTCATGGATGCCTCCGTTGTCAAACGGTTTGCTCGGACAGCGATGACGCCATGATCGGCACATCGCCTTCCAGCGTCGTGCGGTACATGGTGCGCACGTGGACATCGTCGTTGAAACCCGTCGCGCGATGCTGCGTGCAACGGTTGTCCCACACGATGGCATCGCCAACGCGCCACTGATGGCGATACGCGAAGCGAGGCTGTTGCGCGAACGCCTGAAGTTCGGCGATCAGCGCACGTCCTTCCTGTTCCGGCATGCCCTCGATGTCGCGGGCCCACCGTCCGATATAGAGCGAGGTTCGCCCAGTACGCGGATGCCGCCGTAACAAAGGATGCCAGACATCGGGGCGGTCCAGTTTCTGCGCCTCGGTCAGGGCGGGCAGCAGCGGGTAGTGCACGTGATGCAGGTCGATGCGGCTGAACCGAGCGCGCCGTCCCTCCAGTTCGCGGCGGATATCGGCTGGCAAGGCGTCGTGCACGGCGTACATGTCGACGAAGACCGTATCGCCTTCCTCCGGCGGAACCTCGATCGCGTAGAGGAACGAGCCGGCATTCGGGATGCACTTATCCTCACCGTCCGTGTGATAGCCTTCTCCGGCGCGTTTCAAACCGATTGGCTTGCCGTCCTTGATCGCGTTGGACACCACGAACACTTCCGGATGCCCAGGCAGGTTCATGCTCAAAGGCTCCATTATGTGGAGCGGGCCGAGCCGGCGGGTGAACGATACATGTTGTTCCGGTGTCATGCGCAGCCCGCGAAACAGCAGGATCGAATGGCGGAACCACGCCTGCTCGACAGCGTGAAACGTCGCATCGTCCATCTGAAGGTCGTTGGGAACGCCGATGATTTCCGCGCCAAACGCGTCATGAAGCGGCCTGAACTGCATCACGATGTTCCTTTCCGAATGCGAGACGCATGACCTTAATGCGACAAGCTGGGTGGCTTCAATACGTATCGAAGATCCGGCGAATTTCGCCAATATCGCTCGACACCGTCAGCGCCAGCATCAACAGAATTCGCGCTTTTTGCGGGGTCAGGCTGTCGGCCGCGACGAAACCGGCCTCTCGCAGGGTCACCTTGTCGTCGATAACTCTCCCGCTGCCAGAGCGCGACGATTGCACGACCGCGATCCCCGCTTTCGCCGCCTCCTTCAGTGCCACCTTTTGCGCCGGGGAGGGTGATCCGGAAGGAAACCCGGCGGAAACCAGGCCTGCCGCGCCCGCTGCGACCGCGGCCTCGACCAATGCGGCGTCAGCACCGGCATAGGCCGGGATGATATCGACGCGCGGCAGGTCGATCAGGCTGGCGACGTCGAATTCGGTCTCTGGCGCGGTACGCCGCAGCGGCTTGCGGTAGAAGATCACCTTGTCGGCGTCGGCGTAACCCAGAATGCCGAAGTCACGCGAAACAAAGGTCTGTACTCGATAGTTTGACGTTTTGGTGACGTCCCGCGCGGCGTTGATCTCGTCGTTCAACACGACCATGACACCCATACCCCGAGCGCCCGGCGATCCGGCGACGCGGGCGGCATTCAACAGGTTCAGGCCTCCATCGGCACCCAGGGCCGAGGATGGCCGCATGGCGCCGACGACGACGACCGGAACCGGCACCTTCACCGCGAGATTAAGGAAATACGCGGTTTCTTCCAGTGTCGCGGTGCCGTGCGTGACCACGATGCCCGCGATCGAGGGATCGGACTCGGCGGTGCCATGAATGAGGTTAAGCAGGGCCAGCCAATCCGCCGGACCGATCTCGCCGCTGCCGACGTTCTTGTATCGGACAGGTACGATATCGGCCACGCGGGTCAGCTCGGGCACACCGGCGATCAACTCCTCGACATGCATGAAGCGCCCGGACGTGCCGTACTCATAAAAGTCCAGCCGGTCCTTTCCGACTCCGGAAATCGTGCCTCCGGTTCCGATCACGGCGATCCTGGGTAATGGCGTCATGGTGGTCTCTCTGATTGGGACGATCTTCCGCGAGCAATTTTTGGGCCAGAAGGTGCCCTTAAACAGCCGGCCGGCTTCTGATCTCATCCGCGACCTTGCGAGGCAGGAACGTCCCTTGCTTCAGATCGCCGAAAAATTCACCACCCTCGACCACGACCTTGCCACGCATCACGGTCAGGCTCGGCCATGCGGTAACGACGTGACCTTCCCACGGCGTATAGTCGGTTTCGTGCAGGTCATCGGCCCGAATGGTTTTTTGCAATCCGGTGTCCAGCACTACGATGTCGGCATCCGAGCCGACCGCCAGAGCGCCCTTGCGCGGATACAGCCCCATGATCTTCGCCGCGTTGGTGGACACCATGCCGACGAACTGCTCCAGCGGATAGCCGCGCTTCGTCACCATTTGCGTGTACATCAGTGCCACTCGTGGCTCGACGCCCGAGTTGCCGCCGGTCGTGTCGTCGATGCGGCTGCCTTGCAACTTCACCCGCAGCGGACAGCACAATTCGTCGGTGGCGATCACCTGAATGGCGCCATGGTCGGTGGCTTCCCACAGACGCTTCTGATCCTCCGGATATTTCAGCGAGGGGTAGGTGTGATACATCTGCGAATTCGGCTTCTTGTAGTCCTCGGCATTGTACATCAGGTATTGATGCAAGGTTTCGCCATACATCGGGAAGCCTTTGGCGCGCGATGCCGCCAGAGCGGCGACACCGGTCGCGGCCGACACATGCACCATGTAAAGCGCCGCGCCCTCCACGTTCTCGGCGAGGCGAATGACGCGGTTGAACGACAATTCCTCGGACAACGTGTTGTGGACTTCGGCCATGAACTCGATCCCGACACGATTTTCCCGCATCAGTTTCTCGTACATGAACATCACGATGTCATTGTCCTCGGCGTGGATCGCGGCAATGCCTCCGTTCGCGGCGACGACCTTCAGCGCTTCCCATATATGGCCATGCGGCACCATTCGGCCAAAATTTCCTGGGCGGATGTCGGTGGTGAAAATCTTGATGCTGGCATGGCCTTGCTGCATCGCCTCCGCCAACTCGGAAAACTGCCCATTTGGCACCTGACCCATCAACGCCAGATGAAAACCGTAGTCGCAGTAAACCGCGTTCTTCCAGATCGTATCGGTTTCCTCGATCGCTTTTTGAATCGACCGCTCATGCGTGCATTGCACGAAATCGATCAGGGTTGTCGTGCCGCCATGCAACGCGGCGCGGCTCACCTGTGCTGGCGGATCGGTGAACTGAGGTTCCGCCCGCCCAGGAAAACGGATGGCAGAGGCGCAGTGAATGTGCGGATCGATGCCGCCCGGGATGACGACTTTGCCGGTCGCGTCCACGATCCGTTCGGCCTGATCCAAGGTGCCCGGCGCACCGATCGTGGCGATCTTGCCGGCCGAGACACCGATATCCGCCGCGATCGTTCCGCTCGGCAGTACGCAGGTGCCATTCGAGATGACCAGGTCCAACATCATTGTTCTCCTTGACTGAGGTCCAGACTGGGATCGCCCGCCGCGAAATGCGCCAGGATCAGCGAGGGCTCGATATTCCGCACAATGAACACCAGCCGGCTGGTTTCGTCGCCACTCGGCCACGCGTCGAGCCAGCGAGGCGGATACATCGTGTGCTGCACCGCATGAATTGCCGCCGGTCCGCCGGGCCGGTCGGCGAACGCCACGATGCCTTTCACGCGCAGCAGGTCTTCGCCGTGCTCGCGCGCCAGACCGCCGAGCGCGACCGCGAATCGCAGCCGCGTCATGGGCTGCCGCAGCACGACGACGAAGGCCGCGATGCCATGGGCGTGAACCGCGGTCGCCGAAAACCTCCGGCGGCGAGGAGCAATCGCCGTGTTGTCGCCGCCAAACAGCACCGCGGCCGGATCGGCGCTGCTGGCATTGACCAACCGCGCCGTGGGGTTCAATGCCTCCAGCCGCGCCAATAGCGTGGATGGCGGTGCCGCGAGATCGGTCTTGCTCAGCAACAACCGATCCGCGCCCGCCACCTGTGCGCTCGCCTCCGCGAAACGGTCGAGCGTGGACAGGCCGGCGATGGCATCGACGACGGTGACCACGGTGTCAACGCGCAACGACGCCTCCAGGAACGCATCCGCGGACAACGTGTACAGGATGGGCGACGGCTCGGCGAGACCGCTCGTTTCCAGAGCGATCCGGCTGAACCGTCGGATCTCGCCAGTCGCCCGCCGGCGCAGCAGACCATACAACGTGTTGGCGAGGTCCTGCCGAACCGCGCAACACACGCAACCGTTCGGTAGCTCCAGCACCTCCTGGTCGGCCGCCTCGATCAGCAAATGATCGAGACCCACGGCGCCGAATTCGTTGATCACCACCGCTGTGTCGGTCATGCCTGGACTTGCCAGTGCGCGGCCGAGGAACGTCGTCTTGCCACTGCCAAGAAATCCGGTGAGCACGGAAATCGGCAACGGTTCCGGCGGCACCGGAGGGGCGGAACCGCGCATGTCAGTCCGCCGCCTCGAACACACGTTCCGCGGTCGCACCTCGCGATGTGGTATGCCGCCGGCGTTCCAGATCAGGCGGCATTCTGGTTTTCCCTTCCGGGACCGGATCGACCCCGCGTGGCCTCCAGTCCCAACAAGCGCGCCGCGTTGCCCCCCAGTATCGCCGAGCGGTCGGCGGCCGTCAGGTTGGGCGAGGATTCGATGAAGCCGATCGGATCGATCTCGCCCATATCGGCGGGATAATCGGTTCCCATCAGCAGGTGGTCCGCGCCGTATTGCCGCATCAGGTATTCAAGCTGCGAATGCGTATAGACCAGCGTATCGAAGTACAACCGCTTCAAGTAGGTTGTTGGCATCTCGCGTATTTGCTCACAGCAGTCCGGCCGGGCCGATGCCGCGTGGTCGATGCGACCCGAGTAAGCCGGCAGGTAGCCGCCGCCGTGCGACAGAACGAGTTTCAGGTGTGGACACGCTTCCAGCACGCCGCCGAAGATCAGGTGGTGCACCGCCACCGTGGTGTCCAACGGATTGCCGATGACGTTGGTAAAGTAATGATCGCCAAAACGCCGCGCCTCGGTGAAGCCGGTTGGATGCATGAACAGCGTCAGCCCAAGCGCCTCCGCTTTGGCGAAGATCGGGCGGAACCGGTCCTCGGAGAGGTCGGCGCCGGCGACGTTGGTGGCGATCTCGATTCCGCGCAACCCAAGCGAGCGGTGCAGCCGTTCCAGTTCCGCCATCGCCAGTTCCGGTGCCTGGAACGGCACGGTCCCGAGGCCCACGAAGCGATCAGGATGGCGTGCCACGATGTCGCCGATGTTGTCGTTGATCACGCGAGCCGTGGCGATCCCGAGATCCGGCGGCGTGTCGTACCAGGTCTGGTTCGGTGCCGGAGTGATCGCCTGGATGTCGATCCCCATCACGTCCATGTCGGCGAGCCGCTTTTCGATCGAGGTGAACTGCGTCCGATTTCTCCGGGCCTGTTCCTGGTTCACCGCGCGGGTACGGGGGTTGGCGAAAACGTCGCGCGGCCGGCGCTCCACCAGACCGGCCGCTTTGAACATCGCTTCCGCCTTTTCCGTCAGCAGATGGCAGTGGATGTCGATCGTGAAATGCTTGCCGCGCGGATGCGGCGGGCCGGGGAACCGGCCGGGAATTCGCGCGCCTTCAGGGAGGCATGTGAACAGCATCGTGGTTCCCTCCTGTCGCCGATATCAACTGATAGCCAGCGTCGCCAGCGCGCGGTCCAGCGTGTCGACGATGCGGTCGCATTCGGCGCGGGTTATGACCAACGGCGGAGAAAACGTGATTGTGTTGCCGTATCGCCGCCCGCCCCCGCCGCGTCCCACGAGCAGACCGTTGGCGCGGCAAAAATCAACGATCGCGGTGATTTTGGCCGCCTCCACCGGTTCTTTCGTCGCGCGGTCCTTCACCAGTTCCACGGCCAGCAGCAAGCCCTTGCCGCGCACGTCGCCAACGATCTCGCGCCGCTTCAGACTGGTCAGCCCATCCAGCAAATACTTGCCAACGTCCGCCGCGCGGTCGGCGAGTTGTTCGGCCTCCATGATCTCGATGTTACGCAACGCCACCGCCGCGGCCACCGGATGTCCGCCATACGTATTCACCTGGGCGACCTGCCGGTTTTCCGCCGGATCGCCATAGAAACTTTCGAACACGTTGTTCTTCACGACAGTCGCCGCGATCGGCATGTAAGCGCTGGAAATGCCCTTGGCGATCGCGATGATGTCCGGTGAGACGCCGTAATGCTGATGCGCGAACATCTTGCCGGTGCGGCCAAAGCCGTTGATCACCTCATCCACGTGCAGCAAAATGCCATACTTGTGGCACAGGCTCTCGACTTCGGGCAGGTACTCGTCGGGCGGCACGGCGACGCCGACACCGCTCATGATCGGCTCCACGATGACTTCGGCAACCGTTTCCGGCCCCTCGCCGAGGATCGTGGTTTCCATGTTCTTGACACAGGCCAGCCCGCAACCGGGGTAGCTCAGGCCGAACGGACAGCGGTAGCAGTACGGCGGCGCGACATGCACGAAATCGCCTGAGAACGGCTCGAACTTCGCCTTGCGCTCGCCCATGCCACCGGCATCCAGAGTGGCGAGCGTGGTGCCGTGATAGGCGAAATACCGGCTCACGGTCTTGAAGCGATATTCGCCGCGATATTCGTGTTTCATGTACTGGCGGGCGATCTTGAACCCGGCCTCGTTCGCTTCGGATCCCGAGTTGACGAAGTACGTGTGATAGCCTCCACCCATCAGTCCATTGATCTTGTCGGCCAGCGCCGCCGCGGGCGCGTTCATCGCGGTGTGCGGAAAGTATGACAATTTCCGCATCTGCTCGGCGGCCACGTCGGCGAGTTCAACACGGCCATAGCCGATATTCACGCACCACAGCCCGGCCATGGCATCGAGGTACGCCGTGCCGTCGGCATCGAAGACCGTTGAGCCTTGTCCGCCGGTGACGACGAACTGTTTGGTTTCCAGGACCTTATGCTGAACGATCGGGTGCAGAACGTGTTTCAGGTCCTGCTGGACCAGGGCTTCGCGGATCGCGGGGTCTGGGCTGTTGGTGAGCGACATGGCTGCCTCGTTTGGTTCCCAGGTGATCGTCGCCTGGTAAGCAAGCATTCGCCAAGCCCCCACATCCGGCGACGGTTTGGCGAAGCCATTCCGCCAGTGTCCATGACGTGCCAGGCTTGTGTCCGCACCAACCGAAAGGGCCCGCGCAATGGACATCTCCGGCAAAACCGCCATCGTCACCGGCGCCGCTTCAGGCATTGGCCTCGGCATCGCGACCGCGCTCGCGGAAGCCGGCGCCAACGTGGTCATGGCCGACATCCAGAAGGACGCGGTCGAGCAGGCGGCTCATGGCCTGTCCGGCACCAACAAGCGTGTCATGCCGGTGCGGATCGACGTCACCCAGGAGCAATCGGTCCTCGACGCCCTGGCGGAGGCCGAGCGCAATTTCGGCAAGCTGCACATCGCCTGCAACAACGCCGGCGTGCCGATGCACGGCACCAGGCTGATCGACGTGCCACTCGCCGACTGGGAATTCGTGATCGGCGTGAACATCTGGGGGATCATCCACGGTATTCGCCACTTCGTCCCCGCCATCCTTCGGCACGGGGAGGAAGGGCATGTCGTCAACACCGCCTCGGTCGCCGGCTTCCAGAACCGCCGCGGCACCAACCAGGGGCCGTATTCCATGAGCAAATACGCTGCCCTGTCGCTGTCCGAGGCGCTGGAGCACGAACTGGAAGGCACCAATGTCGGGGTCTCCGTGCTCTGCCCAGGACCGATCGCCACGAATATCGCGAGGGGCGGGCGCAATCGTCCGGATCATATGGGCGGGCCGCGGGACGTCGCCAACGACGAGGCGGTGCTGGCCGAACGCCTCGCCGCCACGGGCCTGGACCCGAAAAAGGTGGGGGAGCGGGTGGTGGACGCGATCCGCACGAAGACCTTCTACGCCTTTGTCAGCGCGGTGCCCGCCGACGTCATCAAGGCGCGGCACCGCCGCATTGAGGAGGCTCTGAACAGCCCGTGGGTAACCCACTACTGAGTGTCCAGTACGGTGCGGCGGCACCGGCGTCCCATTGATTTCCCGCCGCCGATGGGTTGGCATTCATGGCCCATGGTGGAAAGCTGCCCGCCTGGACCGAGTCGCACCCTGACCTGGAGCAAGACCGTGACCAAATCCGCGCAACCCAGACAGCCGCGCCCTGCCGACAGCGCCGATGTGATGTACGCTTTCGCCGAAGGCGTGCTCGATGAGTTTTTCAGCGATCCTGACGACCTGGACAACTACGCGAAGTTGTCGCGTGGCGGACGCGGCGCGGGCGCCAAGGCCGGCGAGAAGGTTTCGCTCGGATCGATGGAGTTGTCGGATCATGGCGAGGTCGCGCTGGACATCCTCGTCGGATCGCCGGACATCATGCTGACGGTCACCCATCCGCGATTCAAAGCGAATATCACCGCGCATTATGACGCCGGTACCGCGACGATGACGGGGGCACGGATTGTCCACATCGAGGGTGACCGCAAGAAGGCCACCAGGTGCGCCGAAAAATGGTTCGAACAGCTCGCTTTGGCCGGCTTCGACGACGATGACGAAAACCTGGACGATGCCCTCACGGCTCTTCTGTCGGGCGGCAGTTCGCCTTTCGACGGGAAGAGCGACCCAGGTGAGCCACCGCCGCCGTCTCCGCTGGACAAAGCCATGGTCGACGCGTTGGCCACGGCACTCACGCGCGAGATGAAGCGCAAGAAGCCGGACATGATGGCCCACCATGACGGCTTGCTCGCGCTTGAACATTCCCCGCAGTCGTTATGGCCCATGCTGGACGGAATGGTCGCGGCCTGCACCGCCAGCCCGCGCGATGATGCCTCGATCAATGCCTGGTTGTTTCTTTTGGAAAGCCAACTCACGCTGATCCGCTACCGCATCGACCGCGGGTGGGAGTGGGCCGCGCGCATGGCCGGCGATTACCAACGAAAACTGATCGAGATCGGGCACGCGGGCCGAGTCCGCCCGGAGGATTTCTCGGCGATGGCCCGTGCACTGGGTGAATCCGGGATCGAAGTGAAACCCGAGACCCGCGAGGCATTGGCGGACGCGGGTTTGGCGCTGACCGCGGCGGAACAGCGGGCGGAACTCCCGGAACTGATGAGAGGCCTGATGGATCAGATGGCCTCTGCCGCATCGAGCCCGTTCGAGGTGGCCGCCGGCTTAGGCGAAGCGACCCGGGTGATGCCATCCGAGATACGCTGCTTCATGGCGCATGAATTCGCCGGGTCATCCCATGCCGTTCTGCGCGATACAGTGCCGCTGATGCTGTTGTCAGAGGAACAAGACGTGCGCCGTGCCGCCGCCGCGGCACTGGAGCGAACCGCCACTCCGGCAACGATGTCGCCCGAGGCGCTACGCCGAATGATCGCCGTCCGAAACTGGGTGCCGGAGGCCGATCGTTCGGCAATCGACCAGGCTGTCCGCGCGGCGCGAAGAAAAGCGGTCGACTGCGCGCAATGGCCGCCGGCTCAGGACCTGATGATCACTGCCTCGATCATCGATGGATCGGGCGCCCAAAACGTGATCCTGACCAGCCGTGCCGGACGGAAAGGCGTGCTGGCGGGCATTCTCCTGAAGTTGGGGATTGGAGTGGCCGATAGTTGGTGCGACACCGGATCGTCTCGTCGTGACATCAACGAAACGCTCGCCACCCTCCGCCACACCGGTACGGCCAGCGAGGTTGGCCGAGCGTATCTCGATGACGCCATTCAGAACGCGATCGCCGCCGGGACAACGGCCGGCCGCCCGCCCGGCGGCGCCTTGCTGCAAATCGCCGAGGTTGTCGGCGGCGCGGACTGGCGGGACCAGCGTTTGGATATCGTCGCGGAGGCGAAACGGCTGTTCGACGCGCTGCCGGCCGATCAACGATCGCCAGCCGCGATCGGAGCCTCGCTGACGCGAAGTGGTGAATGGATCGATGAGGAGGGTTTCGCGGAGTCGTGGTTCCTCGACGACGCGGAGACCCGAGCCATCATTATGCGCGCTCCCCGTCGCGACATGGTTCGGGCGGCGCACCGGTTGATCGCCGAGGCGATGCCGAAACGGCGGGCCGAGTGGGCGGAACGATTCGTGCTGCTCGCGCTGCGGTCGCGGACCGCAACGGATCGGGCTCAAAAGGCCTATGCGAACGATTTTGTCATTCTGGCACACTGTCTTTGCGGCGACGGCGAACTCCAGGCGATTCCGTTGATGGTCGCCATCGCACGGCACACGGCCGATATCGCCCGGATCGCTCGCTGGTGAACTGACCTGCCTGTTTGCCCGGCGGCACCGGTGAGGACTACGCTCCCGCCAAGAAGACAGCAATCGGAGGACAACCATGGGCAAGAAGATCGCCATCGTCGGCGCCGGAGCGGTCGGCGGATACACCGGTGCGCACATGACGCGGGCCGGCGAGGATGTGACGTTTATCGATCCCTGGCCCGAGCACATTGAGGAAATCAACCGGAACGGTCTGCGCATTACCCATCACCAGGGCGAGGAACCGTTCACCGTGCGACCTCGCGCGCTGCACCTCACCGAGGTCCAGCATGTCAGCAAAGAGTCGCCGTTCGACATCGCCTTCATCTGCATGAAATCCTACGACACCGGCTGGGCTGCTCGGCTGATCCGGCAATATCTCGCCCCCGGGGCCTATGTCGTTTCGTTACAGAACTGCATGAACGAGGCGACGATCGCCGAAGTGGTCGGCTGGGGTAAAGTACTGGGCTGCATCGCCAGCAACATCAGCGTCGGCCTGAATGCGCCGGGCCTTATCCACCGCGGCGGGCTTAAGGGCGGTGCCGCGCACACCGTCTATCGCATCGGCGAAGTGCATGGCGGCACCACCGAACGCGCGAAGGAGGTGTGCAGTCTGGTTTCCCATGCCGACAGCGCCAAGGTCACTGACAATCTCTGGGGTGAGCGCTGGTCGAAGCTGGTGACCAACGCGATGGGCAACGGTGTCTCCGCGTGCACCGGCCTGTCTGGCGCGCAGATGGCGCAAAATGAAACGGTCCGGCGGTTTCAGGCACGGCTCGCCGCCGAGGCGATCCGTATTGGCCAGGCGTTGGGCTACCAGCTTGAGGAAATCAACCATTTGCCGCCGGACGTCGTCGCGGGCGCCGGTGAGGGCGATCCCGAATCCCTCGCGCGCTATGAGGAGCGGCTGCGGACCCAGCCGCGC
Source organism: uncultured Acetobacteraceae bacterium (assembly GCA_937902425.1). Taxonomy (GTDB): domain Bacteria; phylum Pseudomonadota; class Alphaproteobacteria; order Acetobacterales; family Acetobacteraceae; genus Rhodopila. Next base: position 15,304 of record CALFNB010000063.1, read on the forward strand.
GGTTCGGCGACGCAGCGGCCCTCGATGGGTCAGGATATGATGAAGGGGCGGCGCACTGAAATTGAGTTCCTGAACGGCTTTGTCGTGCGCGAAGGCGCGAAGGTCGGGCTTGCCGCGCGCGCCAATGAACGGCTCGTCGACATTGTCACGAAGGTCGAGCGTGGTGAACTCCAGCCGGATCCGCGTCACATCACCGAGTTGAGGCTGAACTGATGCGGTGCGGCTATTCCGTGACCGGTTCGAAATGAAATGGTAGCCAGGCGCTTTGGTGTGTCCTGGGCTCCTAAGAGGCGCGGCTGGGGCCGACAAGGGTGGCGCCGCCGTCCACACCAAGGATCTGGCCGGTAATGAAACGCGCCTGGTCGGAAAGCAGGAAGCGTACCGCCGCTCCAATATCCCAGCCGGTGCCTTCAAGCCCGAGGACAGACGCGCGGCGGCGGGTGTCACGCGCCTGCTCCGTCATGCCGCCGGTGTAGACCATCGGCGTGTAGACCGGCCCAGGGAAGACGCAATTGACACGGATGCCTTGAGGACCGTGATCGACAGCCATCGCCTGGGTCAGCGCGATGACCGCGCCCTTGGACACGCTGTACGCCGTGAGACCACGCGGACGCAGCGCGGAAATGGAGGAGATGTTGACGATCGATCCGCCGCCGGCGGTGCGGATCATCGCCGGAATGGCGTGCTTGCAGGCGAGGAACATGGTGTCCACGTTGACGTGCATCACCCGAGCCCAGTTTTCTTCGGTTTCCTCGACGACGGTGCCCTTGCTGCCGATGCCCACATTGTTGTCGAGGCAGTCGAGCCGGCCCCAACGGGATACCGCGTGCTCGACCATGGCGGCGCATTGTTCAGATGTCGTGACGTCGTACGAGGCGGCGGCCGCGCTGCCGCCCTCGCCGGTGATCATCTCCACCGTGCGCTCCGCCAGTGGCAGGTCGCGATCGACGACCAGCACATGGGCACCGGCGCGCGCCAACAGGATGCAGGCCGCGCGGCCGTTGCCGATCCCGTCCCCGGCCGCTCCGCCACCGGTGACGATCGCCACCTTTCCGGCGAGGCCCCATTCCTCGTTTGGTGTCATTGCGAATTCCTCTCACGCGACGCTGGATCTGGCCGCCAGCCTGGTCAGGAACAGTAGCAAGGTCATGGCCAGCGCGACGACCAGCGTCTGCATCAACGCCATCGCCGCTGTCAGCTCCGAACTTGAGGCGAACCACGACTCGACGATGGCGGGGGTGATGACCTTCGAGTGAGGCCCCATCAGCAGGATCGATGCCCCGAGTTCCCGAACGCTGGCGACGAACAGCAGCAGCCAGGCCGCCACCAGGCCTGGCCGCAGCAACGGTGCCGTTACCGTGCGCATGCGATACGCCCATGACGCGCCGCACACCTGGGCGCATTCTTCAAGACTGCTGTCGATCTGCAACATCACGCTGGAAATCGTGCGAATGCCAAGCGGCAAAAACACGGTGAGATAGGCGATGAGTAAAAGCCAAAGCGTGCCGTAAATGGGTATTGGAAATGCCAACCACGCCCACATCATTCCGAAAGCAAACACCAGTCTGGGCACCGCCTGCGGAAACATCACGATATATTCGATGATTCCGCTGCCGGGTATGCGTGATCGGTAAATCAACCACGACAGCAGCCCCATCAATGCGACGCCGATACACGCCGTCGCGACGCCGAGCAGCAGACTGTTGCTCAACGCGGAGCGGACGGCATTCATCGTCAGCGCGGTCCGGTAATTGTCGAGTGTCCAGTTGCCGGCGGCCGGAAACGCGACGGCGAGCTTCTGTAGCGAGGCATACGCCAAAGTCATCAAAGGCAGAGCGACCGAAATGAAAATATAAAATACCGCGACGCCCAGAAGCACCCAGCGCAACGGACCCACATCGGTCACTCGCGGCCGGAACGCCTTGCCGCTGATCGTGACGTAGCTGCGGCTGCCGATAATGCGGCGATAGAGAAACAACATCACGAACATGATGGCGAACAGCGACACCCCCATCGCCGCCGCCAGCGGAATGCGCGGCGGATATTGCGAGACGAGTTGATAAATCGCTGTCGTGACCACATAGAACCGGGTCGGCATGCCAAGTACGAGCGCCGCGGTGAACGATCCGAGCATCTCCGCGAACACGAAAATCGCGGCACCGAGCACGCCGGGCGCCACGAGGGGCAAGGTCACCCTCAGCATGGTGCGGAGGCGACCCGCGCCCATCACCTGGGACGCTTCCTCCAGCGCCGGGTCCATTGATTTCATGACGGCACCGATCATCACGAAGGCGACCGATCCCTCGAACAGCGCCATCACCCAGGCGATGCCGATCGGTGAGACCACGTTGATCACCGGGTCATGTCCACCCAGCGCGCGCCAGACCTGATTGATGAACCCGCTCTCCGGCGCGCCGAGCAGACTCCATGCGAACGCGCCGAGCAGGGGTGTGACGTAATAGGGCACCGCCATCAGTTGTTCCAGCACATGACGGCCGGGAACGTTGGTTCGTGAGAGGATCCACGCCGCGACAAATCCGAACACCATCGCCATCACCGTCGCCCCCAATGAGACGGCGACGGTGTTGATCATGATCTCGGAGTACTGCGCCAGCGCCGCGAAATTATCAAAGCCGTACGCGGCGGGCGGTCTGATGTCCGGACTGCCGATGTCAAGCGATGCCTGGACGAGATAAAACACGGGGTAGAGAACAAGAACTCCCGCGATGAGCGCCACCGCCGCCCCGGCGACCATCGGTCCGGAAAAAGTCAGGCGTCTCATCAGAGCCCGAGCATTCCGTTCCATTCTTTGGTGAATGTGGGTTGGCTCGCGATATAATCGGGGATGTCGGTTGGAAACAGCAGTTTGAACTCGCGTAGCCGCGCACCGGTTGCCATCGGTGGCGCGTCGCTCCGCAGCGAGCCGTAAATCAGGTTCGGATTGGCCTGATAAAATGCTTGTCCGCGGCTCGACATGGCCCAATCGACGAACAGTTTGGCGGCTTCCGGATGTGGTGCCTTGCTCACCGCTCCAACCACCATTGGCGTCGCGGGGAGGCCGTCTTCCGGCATGACCAGCTCGATGGCGGCGCCCCGGCTCCTGAACAACGTGTAACCGCCATAGTCCGCCGTCGAACAGATCTTGTCGTCGCCTTTGGCGAGCCGGTCGAACAGTTGAACCCGCGAGTCGAACGCATGCGGGCGCTGTTTCGCGAACTCACGCCAAAACTCGTCGCCGTACAGCTTGCGGAGCGTATACCACGCGACGAACTGGAGGCCTGACGATGAGATCTTGCAGCTCATTGTGTTGCGCCAGCGGGGATCGAGCAAATCTTTCCAGGTCTTCGGCACCTCCTCAGCCTTGACCCTGGCCGTGTTGTATCCGATGCCGCAGAAGGTGACACCGGTCCAGAAGTACGCGCCCACGGGATTGCTGAGATATTCGGGCTTGTAAGCGTCCGATTCCGGAGAGACATAAGTCTCGTAGCCGCCCTTCTTCTGGAAATCGAGCGCGGGAGCGATATCCGAGAGCTGAATAACATCGACATCGAAACGGCCCGCCGCCCGCTCGGACAATATCTTGTTATACAGCGCTCCGGTCTGCGCGCGGACGTAACTGGTCTTTATCTTCGGAAAATCCTTTTCAAATCCTTCCATGATGGCGGCGGTGCCGGCCTCGTTCTCATGACAGTAGAACACGAGTTGCGCTTCGCTCTCGGCCTTGGCGACATCCGCGAGGGTGAGGAAGTCCAGAACTTTGGTCGGCGCTTTGCCTTGCGCCAGAGCACCACGCAGGGCGATGCCGCTCAAGGGCAATGCCGCGGCGGCTTTCAACAGCGAGCGGCGCGGTGTGTCGGTATTGAACATTCGTTCCCTCCGTCAGTCTGGTAGCCCATGGGCTACGCTCAGACGGGGACACTGTCCAATCGCCACCACAATGGAGTGCACCGCGAACGGTGACGGTGATAGTCTCCTTCCAACGCCGACACCGGCCACCGGAAGGAAACACCATGACAGCCCAACCTGGCAGCGTCTTGCGCATCGAAGTCACCGAACGCCTGTCACCGGTCTTCGATGGCCGGGTTTTTGGCTCCATCGGCACTTACGAGTGCGTGAGCGGCACGATCCATGGCGAGCTCGATCCGTCGCACCCCTTGAACGCCACCATCGTCAATCTGGACAAAGCGCCGCGCAATTCCGACGGACGGGTCGAGTACCGCTCGGACTTCACGCTGATGACGCCAACGGACCTGGCAAGAGGCAACGGTTGGTTGCTCTACGACGTACCCAACCGCGGCAACAAGGTCGCGCTGACCCGTCTCAACCGGGGTGCCGATGGCAATCGCCCGACGACCGCGGCGCACGCCGGGGACGGGTTCCTGATGCGGTACGGGTTCTCGGTAATCTGGAGCGCCTGGCAAACCCGCGTCCCGGCGGGAGCGGACCGGCTGAACGCGCATTTCCCCGCCGTCGTCGCCACCGGCATCAATCGCGACGAGTTCATCGCCGAGGGGTTCGGCCCAGGAGATGCATTTATACAGGAAACGTCGGCGACGAATTTCGTTGGGACGTTGTCCTTCCAGGCCGCCGATCTCACGCGAGACAATGCTAGTCGCCCGAGTCGTTCATAGTGCGGGGTACAGCCTCTTCAATTTCACGCG
>CALFNB010000064.1 GCA_937902425.1 uncultured Acetobacteraceae bacterium
CACCGGGAAATGGGTGGACGTGACCTCGCCGGACAACGTGTTGCTCAACGGTTGGCTGGCGAATGGCGCGGTGGCGTCCGTCCACATCGGCGCCATTCCGTTCGCTGGTAGTGGCTATCGCATGGAAATCTACGGCCGCGAGGGGACGTTGGTCGCGACGGGCGAGGACTCTCCTCAGTTGAGCGAAGTCTTCCTGCACGGGGCGAAGGGCGGCAACGCGCTCGTGCCGATGCCTGTTCCGGCGCGCTTTACTTTCGCCGCTCCCGGTACGCCGTCAAACGAAGCCCTGAACGTCGGTCAGATGTACACGCTTTTTTCTCGCGCGATCCGCGGCGGCGAAAGCCACCAGCCGACCTTCGAGACCGCGGTCGATCTGCATCGCCTGGTCGATGCCATCAGGCAGGCGTCGGATAACGATCGTCAGGTAACCTTCGGTTAGCCGCGCCGGCGCGCGGCGATTTCGTCCAGCACCGGCATCAGGAAGTGCTTCATCGTGGGATAATCCTCGGTCATCGGGAAATGACCGATGCCAGGCATGGGAACCCACACGGCGCCGTTGATCTTCGCCACCAGTTCTTCACCTTCCTTGAAACCGGTGGACGGATCGTATTCGCCGTTCATGATGTAAACCGGGCAGCGCGCAGTATCGATCAGATGCGCGGTTTCCCGCAGATCGTGTTCGATGTTGTAATAATTCAGATCGCCCGCGAACACGCCCGGCGCGCCCTGGCTATAGGACCAGGCGACCTCGCGTTTGTATTTCTCGGGCGATCGCGGTCCGTTGATGCAGTACATCGCGGCGGCCGCCCGGTCGGCGCCGTTGACGCGCGGGTGACGGAAGTAACGGAAGGCGGCGCGGATATCGTCATCGCTGCCGACGCCGGTTTTCAGACCGGCTTCCAGCCCGATCACGGCGGCATATTCATCGGGACAGGCCAGCGCCAGATCGGGCGCCAGATGCCCGCCCATCGAACTGCCGATGAACACTGGTTTTTCGCAGTCCAAAGCGCGCTTCAGCGCCAGATGGAAATCGATGAAGAAGGATTTGGTCAGGCGGTATTCTTTCGCCCACCACTCTTGCGATTCGGGCGGTAGCGATTTCCCGTGATACGGCAGATCGGGCACGATCACGCGGAACCGGCTGGTGATGTCGGGATCGGTCAGGAAATGCCGCCATTGCTTGCCGTCCGATCCGGCGGTGTGCTGGCAAATCAGCGGAATGCCCTGGCCGGCTTCTTCGAAATACACGCGATATTCAACGCCCTGGATTTCGAGCCAGACGTAACGGCCGGTTGCGGCCTCGAACTTCGCCATGGTCCTGGCCCTCCTTAGCGGTTGTTCTCGACGTCGCGCATGACGTCGAACAGGCGCGTCAGCGCCGCGAAATAAGCCCAATACAATTCGGCGTTGCCGCTGACCTGACAGGTCTCGGCGCGGACACCGGCATACAGGTTCTGAAACCGCGGGGGTGGCACCGGCGACAGCAGGTTACGCCAGAACGTGGCGTCGCCGCGGATGGTCAGATCCACGGGTTCGGTGACGGTGACGAAGGGTTTGATGGATGTCAGCGTGCCGTCGCGGAACGTGACCAACCGCGCGGCGCCATCGGTCTCGATCGCCATGTTGAGTGTCATGTCGCGGGAGACCTGACGGAACGCGCCGTCCTGGTTGATCCATTCGCGCAATCGTGCCGCCGTTCCGGCGTCGAACACACCTATCGACATGACATATCCTCCTGCTGGCTGGCACCCGTCTCAAGATCCAAGCCATGTTCCTGAACGAGCTCTGCCAATTCTGCAAATGCGGGTTCGACGAACTCACCCCAAAAACGGATTCTGGTGACATAACCTGGTGCTGGATATGAACCGTTCAGTTCGATGGCGTGATAGACGGCCTCCTGTGGCGAGCCTGTCCTGAACCCCGCGCCTGGAACGACCGTGCCGGTAGGCGTGTAATAGGTTCGTACGTCGATGACAGCCATGGCATCAGGTCGATAGTGCGTGAACAAGAAACGGCAGACTTTCATCCATTCGGTAGTCAACACCGCTGTGATTGTCAGGGAACTCTTCGTAGCGGTGCGCGATGCCTATGCGGTCGATTCGCCGCACGAACCTGCGTGCGCCATAGAGTAGGTTGAACTGATCCTTCTCCCCACAATCGATATAAAGAGCCTTCAGATTTCGCAGATTGTCACCCAGCGTCTCAACCACGATGACCGGGTCATGGCGCATCCAGTTCGCCCAGCTCTCTTCGATCACCTCGCAGGTTTCAAACGTGACTGGTAGCCTCATACCGAGAAATTCAGCCGGATCAGGATCGTAACTCGCCGCCATCGCCAGCACGTTCAAAGCGGTAAAGATGCCGTCCGGCCGCTTTTTTGCCTCCTCCAGCCCCCGGCACCACTTTTCGATGGAGTTGCCGGACCCGGCGAGCGCCCGCAGGGTGGCCGGCATGTCCGGCAGATAGCACAGCTCGAACCCCATATCGCCGGAGTGGCACGCCGCGGCTGACCATACGTCCGCGTGGCGCAAGGCATGCGTGATGGCGCCATACCCACCCGAGCTTTTGCCGAACACGCGCCGGCCCTGACCACCGCATCCAAATTTTCGCTCGATCGAAGGCAGCATCTCGTCGATCAGAAAGTTCTCCCAATCACCGGTTGCCGCGGAGTTGACATATTGATTGCCATCGATGCGGGTGAAGCAGTCAGGAAAGGCGACCACGGCCGGCGGCATGCGCTGTTCACCGATAAGGCGGTCGAGACGCTCCGGCATATTCTCCTGGAAAGCTGCCCAATTGGTGTGAGTCAGGCCGCTACTCGTAATACCGACGAGGTCGACAAGCAGGGGTAACCCGTGACCGTCGTGTCCGGCGGGGACATAAACATCGACCGCGCGTGTACTTGGATCCCCGAGGATGTTTCCCTTCAGGATCTCGCTTTCGACGACAATACGGCTGACGGAGCCCCTCGGCCAAAAAAACTTTCGCATTCACCGCCCTCCTTGAAGGACCGGGTCATACCCTGCCGGCGCACCATCCCGAAGCGGCGCGCGCGTCCGGTCAATCCCGGTGCCGGTGAATGGCCAGGGATGAAGCGCGGTCCGGTGGACGCGCCCCGCCGCCACGGTGTCCGCGCGGTCCTCAGCCATGGGCATCAGCCGAGCCATCCACGTGGACCACAAGCCCGTTGAGAAAATCAACCAATCCGCATTCGAACCGCAGCTCAGTAATAGACCGAACGCCCGGCTCCTCCGGTTGCCGCGACCAGCTCGCCGGAGACCGCCCAGGCCTTATCCGAGGCCAGGAAGACCGTGACGAATGCGATCTCCGAGGCGTCCACCATGCGGCAGATGGCATTGCCGCGCGGCGAGTCGGGAGCGAAATCCTGCCGCTCCGCTTCTTCCGGGGATACGCCCAGTTGGGTGGCGCGGGCAGCGAGCAGGCTCGGCGTGCGCTCGGTGCGGGTCGTGCCGGGATGGATGCAATTGACCGTGATTCCATGACGGCCCAGTTGGACCGCCAGCGTCTTTGTCATGTGCACCAAGGCGCCATTGCGTGCTCCGCCGCTGAGATTACCGGCGTTGCGGGCGTTGGCACCGCTGATGTTGATGATACGGCCCCAGCCCGCCATCTTCATGAAAGGGATGACGGCGCGGGAACAGCGCAGCGCGCCGACGTATTTCACATTGAAGTCTTCCAGCAGATCCTCGTCAACGACCGTTTCGATCGGACCGGTCGCGGTGGCCGAGCCCCCGGGCGCGGACCCGCTGTTAACCAGGATATCCACGCCGCCCAGTTGTTGGGCCACCTCGGCGACCATGCGATCAACCTGGTCCTTGCTGGTGACATCGGCCACGAGGGGAACGATGCGCCGGTTCGTTTCGGCGGCCAACTCCCGTGCCGCCGCCTCCAGATCCACCTTGTTCCGCGCCACGATCGCCACGTCGACGCCTTCGCGGGCCAGTTCGCGGGCGATGGCTTTGCCGATGCCCCGGCTGCCGCCGGTCACGATCGCATGCTTGCCTTGCAATCCGAGGTCCATGGCATTCTCTCCCCTTGTCGGCGTAATCGCGATTTTATTGCTCCTCTACTCATTGTTCTCTCTGAGGGAACCTGGCGCAAGGTTGCCAGACGCGGGGCGTTGTATGGAACGTGACGACATGCCTCCAGCAGAGCCGCCGCCCGAGCGCGATACATGGGGCGCGCCCCATCCGCTTCCCGTAAACGTCCGGGCGGGCGGTTGTGGCGTTGCTCTTGGTCCCGTTGCTCTTGGTTAGAATGGAAGCAGCGCGCTGCTTCCCGGGACCCGGCGATGACTCGGCCGCCGGCGCATAACCGGTCCAGGTCGATCTCCGTCTCCCACACCGAGACCTTGCCGGTCCAGGCGGTGTTCTGGCGGTTCGTCCGCCAGACATCGCAGGCGGCGGGCTGTAACGCGCGCGCCGGCGCGATGGCGCCCGCGGCCAGATAATCGAGGAAGCGGCCCAGGGGATCGGAAAAATCGGAATGCGGCTTTTGCCGCGTCAACGCCGGCGAAATGCGGCCACTTTTCACCAGACGATCGATCTGATCCTCGGCCACCGCAGCGCCGGGGCTGAAACCAAAGACCGCGGAAAGAGCGGCGATCGCCAACCACGAGATCTTCATGATGAAACCTTCCCGGGTGGTGCGTTCGCGCGGGCCGTCAGCGCGAAGCACCGCCGCGCCCCAGCAGTTCTTATTATGGCCAAAGGTAGGGTTCAGGTTGAGGGCGTAGCCGAAAGCGATTGTCGGAATGGCCTTTTCAGGAAGGCAGTGGTGGCGGTCTGATGAAGGCCAGCGTCGCCAGGATATCCTCCCAACCAGGAAAGACCAGGAACACCGTGATCGACCGCAAATGCTCGAAGAAGCGTTTGCGCGTGCCAATGGCATCCGTCGCGGCCCTCCAGAGAGGGACGGCCAGGGCGCAGATGGTGTGGCACGCGAAGGCCAGAAAATTCAGCGTGGTCAACACGGCCGAGAGATTCTGACGGGAGTGGAAAAAACCTGGGCCGGCCAGGACCGGGATGGGAGGCTGGACCCGACCGGAGGAGGGGATGGGTCATGCAGTGGACGATCAGGTTGGAAGCCCGTACCGGATGGGGTGACACCGAGACCTACGAGATTGGGACGGTTTCCCGGAGAGTGACTGGCCAGAGCGCCGGTGACGTTGGTCTTCTCCTGGATGAAGCGAAGGCCGTGCTCGCCGAACTGCCAGCGTCGCATGGTGCAAAGCCAGATTGATGAGCAGGTGACGTGCGCGCGGGTTTGTTCGGACTGTTTGAGGATGCGGCGGATCCGCGACCGGCGGACACGTACGCTCCAGACGTTATTCGGGATAACTGGTTGCGAGTTTCAGGTAGCACAGAAGTGCCTCAAATTGATCAACGTGTATGCCATCAATTTCATACCGTAGTGCCGACGCTGGACGAACTCGAACCGCAGTAGCAGACGTTT
>CALFNB010000065.1 GCA_937902425.1 uncultured Acetobacteraceae bacterium
GGCCGCCTGAAAATACCGAGCCTCCCAACGGCCCACCGGCGCCCTGGCAGCAGAATCTGAACCGGCATTTCACGCCCGTTACCTATCCGAACGGTCCCGCCAATCCATTCGAGGTCACAATGCCGCCTCGGGCCTGGGATCCGGCCTATTATCAAATCGTTCTGCTCACGGAATTCGCGCGCGCATGGTCGCCGGCACCCGCGCTGGACACCGTGCTCGGTAGTATTTTGGCGGACGCTCTGCTGCCCGCGAACAAGGAAAGTGAGAAGCAGAATTTGGTCGCAATGATCGAATTTCGTGACGGTCTGCTGGACGAGATGGTGTCGCAGATGACCAGCTTCGACGCGTATTTTCAGGGTGCCCTGGGCTACACGCAGGCGACCCACCCCTGTACGAACTTTCTTTATCAGGGTGCGATGCGAGCCGCCGAGTTCGCCGCGATGTATTATAAAAACTTGTTTCAGCGGCCGCGCCCCTGGCAACTCTGGCCCGAATTGATGCCACCGGTGCAGGTTCCCGGCCATGCGTCGTTCCCAAGCGCACATTCGACGCAGTCGCATACTTGCGCCATTGTCCTGCAGACAGTGGCTACAGGCGTGGTCTTATCGGTCAATGACATCACTGAACGGCTGGCTCAGAGGATTGCTCGCGGCCGGGAGGTGCTTGGCTTACACTATCCCTCGGATACCGTCGCCGGAGAACAACTCGCGCAAGACGTCGCCGCGACGTTCATGGCTTGCCCGACGGTCGCCAGACTGATCGCCGCCGCGCAGCTGGAATGGCAAGCGTTCGCGAGTTGATCAGGGACGAAGCGCCGCGATCGTCGCGGCGGCGTCGAGAATGCCGTAGCCCATACGATCGTCCCAACCGGCTGGTCCGGCAGGCTTTCGGGCGCCACTGATCAATGCCGCACGCATTGCCTCCGGGGTCACGGTCACCTGATCCCAATTCGGATTGCCGCGCAGCGCGGCGACAATACCCGCTGTCATGGCGCAGGATGCCGAAGTCCCCGAACTCAGCGACGCGGCGTCATAAGTCTCGCAAAACTGACTGGGCGCACAAAGATCCGGCTTTTCTACCGTTAGATTTTCGGGACCTGGCCCCTGCGACGAGTATCCGACCCATGTCTCATCCGACCGCACGGCACCGACTGTGGTTACCAAAGGATGCGCGTTGGCACCCCAAATGCTGTGACCGGGGCCACGATCGAGGCCGCCGCAACGCTGGCTGGGACAGAACTGGCCGCAATTTCCGGCGGCGAAGACGATGTCGAGGTGATGATCCTGGACCGCGCGGGTGATGAGATTGATCAATGGATGCCCATGGGGTTCCAAATTCATTGTATAACTGCCGGAAGGGTCCGTGCTGGTATCAAATATGCCCCACGCATTGACAAGTACCCATGGGCCGGACCACCGCGCCATCGCGCGCCGCTGCAGAATAACGTGAATAAGGCTTATGTAAGCTGACTGCACCGAACTTACGTAAACGGGCACTGGCGTCTGAGCTGGCGGGACTACCGGCACATCGTAAAGCTTCGCCTCCGGAGCGAGGTCCAGAATGCTTCGCGCGATCATCATGCCGTGCGATCTTGGCGGCGCCGTTCCCGCGGGCTGGTCCAAATCGGTGTCGATGTAATGATCCAGGCCGCCCCCCCAGTTCTTTGGAGGGATCTGCGCCTTGTCCAGGCCCTCATCAATGATCACCACGTTGACGGTCTGCCCCAGGAACGAGTTACTGGTCAGCGCATTGGCTCTGATTGTCCTTCTCGCGTGCTCCCGGTGGCCGAATATCGCCGAAACGCCGATGCCTGGGCACCAATGATCGGCAATCGAGCCCCCGGGATCCAGCCCGGCACCGAGGAAAGCATTTCCGTCGGCATCCAAAGGCGTGTGGCGATGGCCGTTGATGAGATCAAGGAATGATCGCACGTCCTCGGCACGCGGGATTTCATAACCGATGATCAGTTCCTCAGGTACGACGGCCTGAGGATCGACGGCGGTATCCTTAGCCACGTCGCCCACGAATGACTCGCGCCAGCCCAGCGACGGCGCCGTCACGACCTTGATGCCGGCGAATATTTGTGACGCTTCAGATTGGGTCTGTGCGACGTCCTTTCGACGATCCTGCGCGGCACGCAACAGGGTCAGCGTGAAGCCGGTCAGACCGTCCAGGTCCCTGCCGCGATAGAGGGCAAGAAGCGCTGGTGTGGTCCTCAATGTCGCATAAAGGCGGGTATGAGAGTCACGCACCACGACATCTCCCTCCTTTCACCTACGAGGTCGGTGGATCAGTTCGATCTCCAGCCTGGCAACGCATGTCCAGTCGCATATGCCGATAATGGCCTGGTTTGGCAACAGGCGCGAACAGCTCGTTACCTGGGTCGCACGCAGGGCACGTCACGTCACCAGACGAGCGACACACCGATAAGCTATGCGGAACGGCGCGTTTCCCGCACCCAAAGCAGCACGCCTGAAGTCAGGATGAGCGCAACGCCCGCAAAAGTCACGACACCTGGTACTTCGTTGAAAACCAAAAAACCAATCAGGATCACGAACGGCAGGCGCAAGTAATCGTAAGGCGCCAGCAGGGACATGTCCGCATGAAGCACAGCCGATTGGCTGAACCACATCCCCAACGCCCCGCTTATCGCCAGTACAAGGAACACCGGGTGATCCCACGGCCAGGCTTCGGTAAGCGCGGGCAGCGAAAATAACAGTGACACGGAGGCTGAGTACGCCATCGTCGTGAGTTGTCCGTCGATTTGGGTGAGATACTTTGAACCCGTCATCGCGGCCGCGTTCAACGCGGCTCCGGCGAGAGCGATCAGGTATACGGAGTTCCAGTCAACGAAACCAGGTCCGATGATCAGCAGCGCACCCAGATAACTGACCGTAATCGCCGACCAGCGCAATCTGTTGACCATCTCGCCAAACCACAAGACGCCACACAGAGTCATGAAAAACGCCCGCGAATAGTTGATGGCCGCGGCATCCGCGAGAAGAAGGTGACCGAGTGCGTAGAAGACGAGCCAAAGGGAAATCAACGTGAGCAAGCCGCGGCCGACATGCATCGGCAGCAACCGAGTGCGAAAAACCGCGATTCCCGTGCCGCGCACCAACACGGCAACAAACGCCGCGATCCCTATTCCACGCACGAAGGTAATCTGGCTAACGGAAATCTTGCCACCGAGATGATGGACCACCGTGGAGTCGACGACCATGCAGGCATTCAGGCAAATATAATAAAGTACCCCGCGCATCCGGCTCATGCGACTTGCCGCCCGCCGCATCCAGGACTGGACGTTTCCCGACGCCGGCGAAGACCTGAGCTCAGAAACCCACTGGTCAGACTTCATTGCGAGATGTCCCCCTAATCGACCGATCACGGCGCGCCCGTCACCGGGCAGACTACCTCCGAGGCACGTCGTCGCCGCACGGCTTTGGCATAATGTCCCCGTTCGGGGTTCCGAACGATGGGATCTATGAGGCTGCGCTCATAGGCCTGCCATAATTCCGGCGAGATCGCCGACGCATCGTCCACCACGAATTTATTCTGCAGGCTTTCAGCGTAGATACGACGATCCAACGCCTGAACCTGCAAAAATGGCCGCCCATTATCGAACTGTATTGGAACCCCTGATCGCGCGAAACGAATATTGACAAACAGCGGACCGAACCAGGTGTCCGTCTCCACGATGCCTTCGAATATTTCGTAACCAGCCGCGCGTGTAAGATTGGCCGGTCCTCGCACCAGGAGGCTGTAGCCAGGCGCGGTGCGCGCGAACCAGCCTGTCCAGACCTGCATCAATGGCGTGATCAACCGTGAATGTCAGGAATGGCGGGCAAAATCCTTTGCAAGGGCCTGGGGCGACCTCGTCGAATGCCGCCATGCTGTCCGGGAACGCGGCCTCACTGAGCGGATACCATGCGGCGCCCCCGTCGAACGACCAAAGGCCGGCCGTTCCGCCGTCCCATTCGACCTGGAAGGACATTGGCAAAAAAACATAATATCCAAAGGCCGAGGCCAGCCTTGAAGGTTCGCAATAGCGATAGGCCGCGGTCGGGAGCGTGCCTCCCGCATCTACTCGCGCTCGTTTAGGTGCTGGAGCACCAGGCAGCATCCGATAGAAAGTAATCAACGGACCCTGCCCGGTTTCCATGGTCGAAGTGTCTTTCGACTAAGTAAGCAACGTCAGCCAAACCGGAGGTCGCCACCACCACCATCTCCGTAACGGAAGATTTGGCCACCATCACCGAAGCGGAAGATATCCCCCGAGCCATCGCCAAACTGGAATTGCCTGTCTGGTATTTTTCCTTGAGACGACGAACTTTCCATCCGTCGAATGATACGAATGGCGGCAGGCTGCTCACGCCTGATATTCTTTCGCGGATCCATATCTACGCCCTCCTTTCTGAACTTCTACGCGAGCAAACGATACGGCACCCGTTGAAAAGGGCAAGCAGATTTTCAGCAAATTTTCGCGCAATGATCGTTCGAAAAGCTTGAACTATCCTTGCTCCTTGTCAGCGACCGTTATCATGGACAAACGTCGTATCTCAAGCCGCCTGAGGGACAATGAAACTCCCGACAACTGCTAATCCGGATACCCCGCCGCGCGCAGATGCTCGCCGCAAAGCCTGCGCCGGTCGGCATCCCGGTACGCGAGACTGTTCATCATCTCACTGATGCGGCGTTTCGGCCATTTCGCCAAGAACTGCGCGGTAATGTCCTGAGCCTCACGCACGCGCCCAAGCGCCGCCAGCGACGCCGCCGTAAAGCCCAATGTCCCGCGCCACGCATTATCCTCAGCGAGGGCCCGCAGCCCCCAATCAGCCGCCCGCTCGTAATCGCCCTCGGTGTAGTGAGCCACGCAAAGCGCGAGAAAGAACTTGTATGCCTCCCGATCGAAGGGAGATAACTCCAAAGCGCGCGTCGCACGGCGCACGGCTTCCGCGGCCTCGCCCGCGAAGGCGAAACACAAGCCGCTCAGTGCCCAGGCATTGGCGGAACAGGGGGCGACATCCAAGGCCTGGTGGAGAATTCTGATGGCGCTCTCATGATCGCGATGGTGAATCGCCTTTCGATAACCATACGAAATTAAGGCCCGCAGGTTGCAATTGTCGAGTTCAAGGGCAGTGCGATTCAGGTGCTCAACCGTCGCGATTTCGCCGCTTCGATCCTGCGACCAACCTTCTCCGGCCATGGTACTGTGCCACTCCGCCGCCAGCGCATAGGCTTCCCCATACCCCGGATCTTCCTCGATCACCTCATCCAGCAGCGTCTTCGCCTCACCAAAACTGTCGCGATTCAACCGCAAAATATATTCCCGGCTAACCAATATCTTCTCATAAACACTCAACACCATCGGCCGCTTACCGCGGATCCGGCGTAGTTCCGTCTCGCGCACCTGCGGGACCAGGGCGTTCACCAATCGCGCGACGATCCGGTCCTGGTCGTCGAACGACATGGCCACGTCCGCATCGTCAGTATGGCTGTATATGATCTGACCGGTTTCGGCTTCCGTCAGTTCCGTCGTCAGCCGCAGCCGGTCCCCACCGCGCCGGATGCGGCCAATCACCAAATAACGTGCATTGAGCTTTCGCCCGATGGCATGCGGTTCCATATGCGGATCGCGCAAACCGAACGTCGAGCCATGCGATATCACGGTCAGTTCCCGCAAGCCGGCCAACTGAGTGATGATGTCAGCGGTGATCCCGTCGCTAAGATGACTGGCCAAAGGTTGGTCCTCGGACTGCCGCAGCGGCAGAACGGCGACCCGCGGCGGACCGCTCACCGCGGGAGCAGCCGGCAGCGTCACCGGGGTCCGCGAAGGCGTGGGATCCGGCGTTCGCCCATTCCGGATGCCCGCGATCAGGGCTTCGGTTTCGGCGGCGGGCGCGACATCCATTTCGCGCCGTAACAACGTTTTCGCGTCGGTATAAACCCGAATGGCGTCCGCCCGGCGACCCGCCTGAGCATAAGTTTGTATCAATCGGCGATGGGTATCTTCGCGCAGCGGGTCGATCGCCAACATCCGCTCCGCGATGGCGATGCATTGCGCGGTGTCGCCGCCGTCCGCGGCGTCGTCGGCGATCCTGCCCAACGCCGCGAGAACATCCGCTTCGAGCATCCGTCTCATGCCGATCACGAAATCGTCGAATTCCGGGGAGACAGGCGGAAAGCCATGCAGCAGTGGGCCGCGATAAAGACCCACGATCTCCCGCCAGGAGGCGCCCGCATCCGCCTGGATCATCTCGCGCAACTCATGAACGTCGCAGACAGCGCTTTCCGGAAGCAGTGAAATCGCGTTGTCTCGCGATTGGACAATCTCCCTTCCGCCGAACCCGTCGCGGCGGAGAACAAACAGCGCCTGACGGAGGCTATGCCGCGACTGATCCTCACCCCGTTCCGGCCACAGCAGTTCTCTCACGGCCTCCCGTTTCACCGGGCTGCCATTGTGCAGCGTCAGCCAGGCCAGCAGCGCCTGCACCTTCGACGGCAAAGCCACGGCCTCACCGCCGCCACTCCGAAGCGCGAACTCCCCCATGAGCTTGATTTGTGACAAGGCCCGCATGGCTGTCCCCGCGTCCTGGCGATCTCAGCGAGCGCCTATCATGACGGGTTCGGTTCTGTCTGTGAAGTATCATACACTGGAAGCGTTCGGCCATCGCTCACGCCGACACGGACCCACGCACCTGATCGCGTATTTGTCTTAAAAATCGTGAACCGGATAACATATCAGCCGACATTCAAACGATAATCTTGTCAGGCACGCCGATTGGTCGGCGTGCGAACAGGAGATCAACGATGAAATATCGCTTTAAGACACAAAGAGCGCGAGCGGCTCCGGCAGCGGAGGTTTCAGCAAACTGCTCAACCTGGGACGTGATGACCATATTGACTGACGCGGACCTTCGGGTGGTATCTGGCGGCATCAATCCGCAACCGCTGCCACCCCAAGAGGAACCCCATTTCATTTGACCGCGGCGCCCTGGGTTCGGATCACAATCAATCAGGTCATTTCCCTGGGTTTTTCGGCCAACGAAATCCTGGCGTGATAAAGCAAAGATCGTCGAAGGCGGCTTCAATACCCACAGAGAATGAATCATGCCGCCGCTTCGGAGAGCTGCCTGGTCGCGACCGTTACGCCGGGCGGCATTCGCGACGTGCGGAGGTCCGGGCGCCGAACCGTCGCGTGACACCAGCCGCGGCACCGCTGGCGTTGTTATCTGGATCATACCGCATGCGGGCGCCAAGGCCGTATCGACGCCGCGGTGCCAGGTCCCCTCCCCGCCGACGGCATTTTTGACGGGCCCAGGCTGAATTTTGACACCGCTTTGGCCGCCCGAATGACGCGCCAGGCTTACCCACTTCCCCACACGAAGTTTCAACGTCAGGGGAATTCTCCATGTCAGGCCTGAACGCGCGCATAACGGATCATGGTTCGCTTTCGGCGGACGGCTCCAAATCGACCCCGGTCATGACCTGGCAGCCGGTGGATCATCTTCGCGCCGTTGCCACGACCGCCAGACCCGGAGCCACCGCCGACGCGACCGTGCACGCCCTGAGCGCGGTTCATCCCATTCTGGGTACGCTGACGGAACAGGCCCGTCGCGCATTGCTGCGATGGTCGAGATTTCGTACCGTGAAACGGCGTGAGATGATTTGCCATCAAGGCGATCTCGCTGGTGCCGTGATCCTGGTGCTGGAAGGCCATCTGAAACGCTCGACCTCGCTTCCCGACGGGGACGAGGTCTTGCTCGGTATCGTGGGTCCCGGCGACTGCGCCGGCGAAATGACCGCGCTGCGGGAGCGGCCGCACGACACCAATCTGATGGCGCTGTCGCGATCCCGTTTGCTGATGATCGATGCCCGGCAGTTCCGCCAGGCGTTTGATCGCAACCCCGAGGGGTTACTCGCGATCATGCGCGCGGCCGCCGAACAGCTTCAAAAGACGACTGAGCAATTGCTCGATGCCCGCGCGCTGAGCGCACCGGTCCGGCTGGCGAAAGCGCTGCTTCAATTGCCTCGATTGCCCGCATCCATGCCTAACGGAACGACGCAGCTTCAATTACACCTCTCGCAAAGCGAACTGGGCGCGATCGCCGGCATATGCCGCGAGGTCGTCAACAAGCACCTTGGCGTCTGGCGCGATGCCGGCTGGATCGGCATGTCTGGTGGAACCGTGACATCGTTCGATACGGCCGCCATCGCCAACCTGCTGCGAGACGACGTGTTCGGCCAGGACGGAACCGCCGCGGTTTCGCGTAACCGCGACGATCAGTGGCGCTTCCGGCGCGTCGACAACGCTTAGCCGCGCGGGCCGCATGGGCGAGAGGACGTGCTGATAACCTGTGTCGTGCGGAACGTCAGAATTTCGTTCAACATAGATCCACCGGCCAACGCACGGCCAGGCGGCTGTCTCAGATCGGCTCAGATTGACTCCGGGGTTCTGGCCGGACTGATCATCCAGGCGGCCGCGACGATCGCGAGCACGATGATCCCCGGAAAGACGCAGAACCAGGTTCCCATTGTCGCCATGGCACCAGTCGCGGCCCACCCGGTCGACGACAACGCCTCGGTAATCGTGGCGACGCGCGATGAGCTCTGCCGCTTGCGGAAAACGCTACGCCTCCCTTGTGTGCGGAACCAGTACTGGATCGCCGTGGCCGATCCCGCCGCGACAAAGACGCCAGCCAGCGTGATGAAAGCGGGGAACGGCTTGACGACCGCGAACAGGACGACGAAGGGAGCGAAAATCAGGACGACCCCGCTTAGTACCGCCTCGGTCTTGGCGCGCAGCACGCGGGACGATGCCATCGGCGCGGAGGCGATGAG
Organism: uncultured Acetobacteraceae bacterium; assembly: GCA_937902425.1. Taxonomy (GTDB): domain Bacteria; phylum Pseudomonadota; class Alphaproteobacteria; order Acetobacterales; family Acetobacteraceae; genus Rhodopila. The sequence goes on from CALFNB010000065.1 coordinate 8,842, forward strand.
TTCGGGCGCGTCCTCGCCGGACACCGCGAGCCAGGCGAGACCGCCGCCCAGTTGGCCAGCGGCGACGATCAGGATTGGCACCAGCAGCGCCGATCCGCCGATGCCGCGAAAGTTGCGCCACAGCAGGAAGACCGCCGGCAACAGATAGAGCAATTGCATTAAAGTTTGTGACATCAGCCAGGGATCGCGCAACAGCAAAACCCACTCCTTGCGGCGCAGCGCCCATGCGGGAGACGAGCCGCGGAAGACCGACTGTCCTTGGCTGCGTCGCGGCGCCGCATGCGAAACGTTACCCGCGGCGAGCGCGAACTGGCCGAAACGCGGTGCGAAGACAAAAATCACGGCGGCCAGCGCCGCGATGCTGAGGCCAAGCAGTGCGCCGATCGCCACAGGGTCGGCGAGAATTGCCGGGGCCGGCCACCGGATGACGTGATCGTTCGACGCGGATCTGACCAGCACGGACATTTGCGAGAAGCTGACGTCGGGCATCGCCCCGTACGAAAGGATCGTGACAAACTGCAGGAAGATGGCGAACGCGGCACCGATCACGGCGGCAACGATCTGTGAGACAGCCCGCGTGCGTTTGGCGCCGAGCAAGTGGAACATCGCGACGATGATCACGATCGCCACCGCCGTCGCATTGATCGCCATCGCCACCGCGACAAAATATCCGCCAAACCAGCGCGGTCCACCGAGCCAGACCAGCACATGAACGAATGGCGCCGCGAGCACCAGCGCCATGACCACGACCGTCGCCGCCATCGCGGCGAGGCGCACCGCGAACAACCGGGACGCCGACACGGGAGATGTCAGAATCAGCTCCAGATCCCCGCGCGCGAAGAACGCTTTGGTGACCGTCTCCATCGCCTGGGACACCATGAGCGACCATGCCAGCAACAGGGTGCCGGTGAGCGTCGACAGCACCTGGTCGCCAGCCGAGCCGGCGCGGCTCGCGGACGAAAACAGCATCAGCCAGGCGAGACCATGCATGATGACCGCGAAGACCGTGAATCCGATGGCCACGGTGCGCGTGCGCCGGCGCCCTCCGCCGCTCATAAGCGAAAGCCAATCGCGCCACGCCAGCCGCGCTTCCTGCTGCGCGAACCAGCCGATCATGCCGGGACCGTTCATGCCGCGACCACCTCCTGGGCCACCAGGGCAAGGAACGTGTCCTCAAGACTGTCCTCGCCGGAGCCGGCCTGGCGGCGCAACTGGTCCAACGTACCATCCGCGACGAGCCTGCCATTGGCGATGACGCCGATGCGGTCGGCCATCCGCTCCGCGACGTCCAGGATATGGGTGGTCATGATCACCGCGCAGCCGGCCTGGATACGCTCGCGCAACACTTCCTTGACGACGCGCGACGATGCGGCGTCGAGACCGGTGAACGGCTCGTCAAGAATGATGAGTTTCGGCTCGTGCACGAGCGCTCCCGCCAGCGCCACCTTCTGACGCATCCCCTTGGACAGACCCTCACAGCGTTGTTCCGCGTATGGGCCCAGGCCAAGACGCGAGAGGAGATCGCCCGCGCGAGCCGCGGCGAGATCGCCTTCGACCGCCCACAGTCCGGCAACGAACTCAAGGTATTCCATGGGTGTCAGCTTGTCGTAAATCATCGGCTCATCTGAAACCCATGCCATGATCCGTCTGGCACCGATGGGATCAGCCAATGCGTCGATGCCGAACACCTCGATGGAGCCTCGGTCGGGCCTGAGCAGGCCGGTCACCATGCGCAACGTCGTGGTCTTGCCCGCGCCGTTGGGGCCGAGCAGCGTATAGAATTCCCCGGCGTTGACGCGCAGATCCAATCCGTCCACCGCCGGGCGATCGAAACGTTTGGTGAGCCCGCGGACTTCAAGGGCAAATGGTCGTTGAAGCTCGTTCATGCCCAGATGGCCCAGGGGCGCGCCCCATGCCGCTAATGCCGGAGCATTCGCCGAGGCGAAGCCGTCGTGGCCAGATCGTAATTCCGCGCCGCATGCCGTGTCGGTGCCGTCCATTTGACTTCCCCATGCTGAGGGACACCGCGAACCTTCGACCGGCGCGGGGGAGTATCCCGGAAACTCGATGTATCGCGGCCCTGGTAACATTCGGGTGTCGCGCACCAGTTCGACAGGCTCCGTGCCGCTGGCATTTACGTGGTCTGTCCGGCCCGATGGCGACTTCATCGGTGAGGGCCAGACGATGCCGGTAATGATCAGGCGGTTTCCTGTAGTCGTGGTGCGGTCGTGTTCTCCGCCGGCGGTTCACGCCCGCTTCGTCTGTCCGAAGATGCTCAGAGTAATCTCTGGGCCAACGGTACCCCGCGCGCCCACCACCGGCCGGAGCCGTATTCGAAGGATCAGGCACTCGCGGCGGCGTCGTTCCCGCCAGTGGTCGGACATCATCCCGGTTTCAGACTGATCGTCGATCCGAGCGGCGGTTAACGTCCTTCACGTTGCCATGAACGAGACAACTCAGTTCCCTCGCATCAGCCCACCATCGATCGCGATGCACTGTCCGGTCACGTAATCCGATAGATCGGTGCAAAGGAATTCGACGACCTTCGCGCAGTCCTCGACCGACCCGAGGCGTCGCAGCGCGACCTGCTCGGTCCGGTCGCGGTTGGCGTTCGCCTGGTTCGGCATCACGGTCGCGACGATGCGCCCCGTGGTGATCGTGCCCGGCGCGATGCAGTTCGCCGTGATGCCGTGGGGACCCAGATCCTGCGCCAGGTATCGCGTGTAATGCGCGATCGCCGCCTTTGCCGCGCCGTAATGAGCGTAGCCGCCGTCAGTGGACGGGTGCAGCCCAGCGACCGAACTGACCGTAACGATCTTACCCGACCGCTGTTCCTTCATCACCGGGGCCACGGCGTTCACGCAGTAGATCGTGCCGTACAGGTTCATGCTGGTGACGAGGTGCAGTAGCGCCGAATCGAGGGAACTGGCCTTGGTGTCAACGGGACGGCCGCGTCCGCCGCCGGCATTGCAGACCAGGATGTCGACCCGACCCCATTGTTTCACCACCTGAGCCACCATCGCGTTGACCGCTCGTTCGTCGGTGACATCCATCTCGATCCCGATCGCCTCTCCGCCGCCTTCGACGATTTCCGCGACCGTGCTGTCGGCGGTCATTGATTTCGCCTCGACCTCAAACTCCTCGAAGGATTTCAGGTTGATATCGGTGATCGCGATCTTTGCTCCCAGCCGAGAAAGGCGGCGGGCGTAGGCTCGCCCAAGTCCGCGGCCCGAGCCGGTCACGATCGCTACTTTACCGTCGAGTTTCCCCATCACTGGTCCCTCCTTGGCTCCCCATTCCAACGTACCCGATGGGCCACGCAGGGGCTGGTTTTGGACAACACCAGCCCGAACGCGATGGACAGCGACTGCGCGAGCCCTCGACACATGAAGATCTGATGATGGACATCAGGCCGGCATTGCCTCAAAGACATAAGGCTCCAGGGAATTCTGGGCCGCACCACGAAGTTCGTGCCATTTTCGCGGCCCCCCGTAGTAGGCCAGGCTGCCAGGCTCCGCGGCCCCGTCTCCGTTGTAATAGGAAATGCAGTCGCGCAAGGGGCGGGTACTTATGTCGGCCTCGCGGCAATGCTCCGCATAGGCGTTCTCCGGTGCTTTCCTGATGTCGACGATGTTGGCGCCGCGCGCGCGCAGTGTCTTCAGCATCCAGATCACATAGTCGGTATGACCCTCGATCCCGCGGGTGAAATTGAACTGTCCGCCGCCGCCCTGGGGTCCTGACATGATGAACAGGTTGGGAAATCCGTGACTGTGAAGGCCGAGGAAAGTCTTCACGCCTTCCGCCCCCCACTTATCTCGCAGGGTTTTTCCGCCGCGGCCGGTGATCATATTGAATGTCGATGTCGCCATCCATTGAAAGCCGGTCGCGTAGATCAGAACGTCTACCGGATATTCCACGCCATCATGAACCACACCCCTCGCGTTGATTTTGCTGACGCCAAGCGGCGCCGTATCGACCAGCGTCACGTGCGGCAAATTGAATGTCGGCAGGTACTCGTCGTGGAACGTCGGCCGCTTGCAGCCATAGGTATAATAAGGCTTGAGCGCCGCTGCGGTTTTCGGATCCTTGACGATCGCATCGACCCGGGCGCGGATCTGTTCCATGATCCGGAAGTTGGTGTTGAGCTGCTTTTCCATCAACTCTTCCGGCGACAGTTCTCTTTCGTACTGCCTGCGTTCCCTGAAATCGGCGACCTTGCCCGAGAGATAGTCGTCGTTGCCTTTAAGCGCGGTTCGTCCGGATGAAATCCTGGCGAGCCGTTCACGCCTGGCCCGTGCCCAACCCGGCTCTTGCGACCAGGTTTCGATTTCCTCCGGTGTCGTCGCGCGCTGATCGCGCACGTCGATGGTGGAAGGGGTCCGCTGAAAGACGTATAGCTGCGTCACGACTTTGGCGATTTCCGGGATGACCTGCACGGCGGTCGCACCCGTCCCAATAATTCCGACGCGCTTGCCTTCGAGGTCGACGTTATAGTCCCACCGGGATGTATGGAAGGCTTTGCCTTTGAAAGTCTCCATGCCTTCGATACGGGCCAGCTTCGGGGTCGTCAGGATGCCGTTCGCCAGCACCACGTAACGCGCGCGCATTTTGTCGCCGCGGTCGGTGAAGACCGTCCAACGGCCGGTGGTTTCATCCCACATCGTGCGCTCGACGGTGGTGTGAAACAGGCAGTGATCATAGAAGCCGTACTTCTCCGCCATGCTCTGGCAGTATTCGAGAATTTCGAACCCCGAAGCGAATTTCATCGTCGGGAAGTATCCCATCTCCTCCAGCAGAGGCAGATAACTGTACGATTCGACGTCGCAGGCGATGCCGGGATAGCGGTTCCAGTACCAGGTGCCCCCGACGTCGCCGCCTTTTTCGCAGAACCGGACATCGTGAAACCCGGCCTCACGAAGTTTGTGCCAGAGCAGCAGGCCGGCGAAGCCCGCACCTATCACCAGAATCTCGCACTCGTCGGTCAAGGATTCCCGTTCGACGGGGGGCGCCGAATAAACATCCTCGAGGTACTTGGCGAACTCGCCTTCCATGGCGATGTAATCGGCCGCCCCCTGTCTCGCCTCTTTGAAAGCGCGATATTTGGCTTGTTCCTCGGCGTTGAACACAGCGCCCGGCGGCGGCGGAGGCAGCGTCTTGAGCGCTTCGTCTTCAATCGTCGAATAACCCTTGCCGGCGATCTTCTCGGTTGCCTTGGCGGCGCGGGTGTTAAAGATCTTGAAGCCCATGGTCTCGTCAGCTCGGATTGGCAGCGTCATAACGAATTGGCTCTCACAGTCGGGTTGGAGACGTTCAGGCCGACGTTTCCCCGAAGGGCGGCCCGTCCTGGGGTACGTGTCTCGGGGCGGCGTGTATCGTGAATGCAGGTTAGCCACTGATTTTGACACTCCGCAACAGTCACCCCTCCGGCGGGATGGATGGAGCCTTGCCATTGGCGCGGTAGCGTGACCGCCGCGACGCCACGATAAGGTGATTCTCAGGTACGCGGTGTCCAGGTAATGGGTAACATCCAAACATCCTCCCGCGTTCGGCTACGGCATGCGCACATCTTCCGCGGGATGCCGGGACGTCGCGCTCGAGGCTCGGCAAGCAAGTCAGTAAGGCGTTACCACGAAGGACGCGAAGGCCACTGGAGCACACGAAGCAGGAAGATTTTTGGGCGCTTCGCGCGGGCGTGCTTGCCTGTACCGCGCGAAGCGTCACCCCCTCCTGCTCCTTTATGAAACCCGCGCCAATTTCCCGACGCGTCAGTTCCGTGTAAGGCATGTGCGGTGATCAAACCAAAGCGTCTGACCAGGTGAAAGCACGATGACAAAGCTAATGTCTCAGCATTCATGAGGTGTGCCGTTGTTCGCTGCACCCGCGCCCTGGTCGCGTGATCCGCGGTGACGATCTGCACCAGCTGCCTGATGCACGACAACTCAAGATATTCGCGAACCGGCCGCCGGTGATCGCCCTTACCACCTCCGATGAACGCGAGGCGCTGAGACCTGAACCCCGATGCCTCGCGGCGGTCCATTTTGGAGTGCACCGCGCCTACCGTTAATGTATCGGTATAATCAGGTTATTTGTCAAGATATCGATGAGTGTTTAAGAGCAGCCAGGAGTTCGTCGCGCTCCTCGTGTCCACTGTGAAAGCACGAAACATCGACCAGATACCGCCCACCTCCGGGTGTCGCGCGGGCGCCGGTTCGTGCTATGAACAATGGTCGTCGCCGTTGGCGCGTAGCCAGCGGCGACCGAGCCTCACTAAAACAACGCAAGCTCAACGCGCCATCGAAAGGTTACATTGACACTCATCATAAACCGCGCCTTTGGCATCATGAACCGCGTCTTCGGGCGCGGATCGCCGGTTTCCCCCTGGGGCAGTGGCGAACCGATCCGCGAGGAACTGTTCAGCGTCGAACGGCTTGAGGAGCACGCGCGCAGCCTGGCGGTCGCGCAACAGGTCACGCCCAGGCCGACGCGGGGTCATCGCCTGGCCGGCCGCCTCGCCGACAACGCCGCCGTGTTGCTCGACGCCTACCGGTCGGTCGCCAACGCGATCGATGAGCGCCGCGCGATCACGCCGGCGGCCGAATGGCTGGTCGACAATTATTATCTGGTCGAACGGCAGATCCGCGAGATCCGCGCTGCTTTGCCACCCGGGTACTACCGGCAGCTACCGAAGCTGGCCAACGGGCCATTCGCCGGATATCCGCGCGTGTTCGGCGTCGCCTGGGCGTTTGTCGCCCACACCGACAGCCACTTCGATACCGAGATGCTGTGCCGCTTCGTGACCGCCTATCAGGAGGTGCAGCCGCTGACGATCGGCGAACTCTGGGCTGTCGCGATCACCCTCAGGATCGTACTGGTCGAAAACCTCAGGCGGCTCGCGGAACGCATTACCCAGAGCAGCACGGCACGGCTGGAGGCCGACAAGCTCGCCGACCGCCTGCTGGGTGTGGGCGGGCGAGCCAGCGAACCGGTGGCGGCCGTGCTCGCCAGGTTCGCGGGCAAACCGTTGGCGGACGCGTTCTCGGTCCAGCTCGTGCACAGGCTGCGCGACCAGGACCCAAGGATCACGCCCGCGCTGCTGTGGCTCGACGAGCAACTCGCGGCGCATGGATCCTCGGCGGACGCGGCCGTGCGCGACGAACACCAGAGGCAAGGGTCCGGTGCCGTCAGCGTGCGCAACATCATCACCAGCATGCGGGTGATTTCCGACGTCGACTGGCCCGACCTGGTCGAGCGCATCAGCCTGGTGGACGGAGTGCTCTCCGCCGGCGGTTCGTTTCGCGACATGGACTTTCCGACGCGCGATCTGTACCGGCGCGCCGTCGAGGAGCTGGCACGTGGCGCGAACCGCGCGGAACTCGAGGTCGCCCGCGATGCGGTGCTCGCGGAGCGACAGTCGGCGTGCACGCATGGCACGGTGGAAAAAGCCCGTCGCGCGGATCCCGGGTACCACCTGTTCGCCGGCGGTCGCCGCGCGTTCGAGGCGAAGATCGGCTTCCGGCCACCGCTAGATACACTGGCCAACCGCCTCGGTCAGAGGTGCGGCATCAGCGGTTACGTGGTTGCCGTCGTCACGGTCGCCGCGATCCTCCTCGCCATTCCGTTGTTCATTCTGCATTCGCAAGGGGCGGGTCCGGAGTGGCTGAGCCTGCTTACCCTGTTGGGCTCGATCCCCGCCATTGACGCGGCGGTCGCCCTGGTGAACCGCGGCATCACGCACGGATTTGGTGCGACCCTGTTGCCCGCTTTGGAGCTTCGCGGTGGGGTGCCCGCGCACCTGCGGACCGTCGTCGCGGTGCCAACACTGCTGACCACGGTCGATGCGATCGAAGAACAGATCGAGCGTCTGGAGATCCACCATCTGGCGAGTCCGGAGGGCGATTTGCATTTCGCTCTGCTTTCCGACTGGCTGGACGCCACGACCGAACATGTCGAAGGCGACGCGGCGCTGCTGGAAGCCGCGGTGGCCGGTGTCGCGCGGCTCAATCAGCGGTACGGCCCGGCGCCCGGCGGCAACCGCTTTTTGCTGCTGCACCGGAAACGCGTGTGGAACGATGGCGAGGCGCGGTGGATCGGCTGGGAGCGCAAGCGCGGCAAGCTGCATGAACTGAATCGCCTGCTGCGCGGTGCGACAGATACCAGTTTCATGAACCTCGGCGAGCCATCGCGAACGGGTCCCGGCACGATGGCCCCCGGTCCAAACGTTCCGGCTGACGTTCGTTACGTCATCACACTCGACGCCGATACAAGGCTGCCGCGCGACACCGTCCGCCGTCTGATCGGCAAGATGGCGCACCCGCTCAATCGGCCGGGTTTCGACCCCGCCGCGGGCCGGGTCGTGGAGGGTTACGCGGTGCTGCAACCAAGGGTAACCCCCGCGTTGCCGGTTGGCCGCGAAGGTTCCCTGTTCCAGCGCGTGTTTTCCGGCATGAACGGCATCGACCCTTATGCCGCCGCCGTCTCGGACGTCTACCAGGACCTGTTCGGCGAAGGGTCCTATGCCGGCAAAGGCATCTATGACGTCGACGCGTTCGAGGTGGCACTCGCCGGACGGGTCCCCGACTCGACCATGTTGAGCCACGATCTGTTCGAGGGCAGCTTCGCCCGCGCCGGCCTCGCGTCGGACATCGAGGTGGTCGAGGATTTTCCAACCCGCTATGACGTCGCCGCGATGCGCCACCATCGTTGGGCCCGCGGCGACTGGCAATTGCTGCCGTGGATATTCGGGCGCCGGCCGCTCGCCGACACATCCCAATCGGCGGGCCAAGGGGCGGCCCCGTATGGGAACGATGCACGCGGCGGTGTTCCGGCTCTGGGCCGCTGGAAGATGCTCGATAACCTGCGGCGAACGGCGTCCGCCCCCGCTTGCGTGCTGTCCCTGCTGGCGGCGTTCGCGTTGCCGCTTCCCGCCGCGTCGGTTTGGGTGGGCTTCGTTCTGCTGACGATCCTGCTGCCTTCGCTCATTCCGGTCATCAGCGCGGTGGTGCCAAGGCGCGCCGGGATCGTGCCGCGCAGCCACCTCGGCGCGCTAGGTACCGACGTGAAGATGGCGCTGGCGCAGTTCATACTCGCCATCGCTTTCATGGCGCACCAGGCGTGGCTGATGATCGATGCGATCGCGCGAACCCTGGCACGGCTGTTCATCACGCACCGGCGTCTGCTGGAGTGGGTTCCGGCGGCCCAGGTGACGGTCGGTGCGCGATTGGATTTGCCCGGGTTTTATCGCGTGATGGCCGGTGGAGTCGCCGCCGGGGTCGCGGCGCTGCTCGTAGCCCAGATGTTCGGGCATGGCACCTGGCCATTGGCGTTGCCGTTCGCCGGTCTCTGGATCGCCTCACCGGCGCTCGCGCGGTGGACCAGCCTGTCGCCGTCGACCGCGGATCAAATCCCGCTGTCGGCCGCCGACGCCGATAGCCTGCGGCAGATCGCCCGGCGCACCTGGCGGTTTTTCGAGACCTTCGTGACGCCGGCCGACAACATGCTGCCACCGGACAATTTCCAGGAGGACCCGGTCCCGGCCGTCGCGCACCGGACCTCTCCAACAAATCTCGGCCTTTATCTGTTATCGGTGGCGACCGCGCGCGATTTCGCCTGGCTTGGGACCATCGAGGCGGTTGAGCGGCTGGAGGCGACGCTGACCAGCATGGGCCGTCTTGCCCGCTTTCGTGGGCATTTCTTCAACTGGTACGACACGGTCGACCTGCGCACGCTCGATCCTCCCTATGTCTCCACGGTCGACAGCGGCAATCTCGCCGGACATCTGATCACGCTCGCCAACGCCTGCCGGGAGTGGACCGTTGCCTCACCGACGGTGGCGCAACGCCTTGGCGGCATCGCGGATGCCGTCAATCTGGCCCGTGCGGCGGCAAACCAGCTACACGACGGTCGGCGTACCCAGACCGTGACCTGGCACCAGCTCGATGAAACGCTGACCGCCCTCGAAGCCGGTCTGCATCAGGCGGACGGGGACAATGAGGGCCTCGCGGACAGGCTGACGGAGCTTGCCGCGCGTGCCGATACGACGGCCGACGTGGCATCTGGCTTCGCGACCGAGCGCGGCGCGAGCGAACGAGGCGACGACACCGGTGCTGACATGGTATTCTGGATCACGGCGGTGCGCCGTACGATCGAGAGCCATCGCCGTGACATCGGACAGTCGCCCGTTGCCGTTATCGACCTGGCGGCGCGCCTCGCGTCCCTCGAAGCGATCGCGCGCGCGACGGCGCTGGAGATGGGTTACGGCTTCCTGCTCGACCCCGACCGCAAGCTGTTGTCGATCGGCTATCAGGTGCGGGAGGGCGTTCTCGACCCGAGCTGTTACGATCTGCTCGCCTCCGAGGCCCGGCTCGCGAGTTTCATCGCGGTGGCCAAGGGCGACGTTCCGGCACGTCACTGGTTCCATCTCGGCCGCGCCGTCACGCCGATCGCCAATGGCGCGGCGCTGATCTCATGGTCCGGTTCGATGTTCGAATACCTCATGCCCTCGCTGGTCATGCGCGCGCCGACAGGCAGCCTGATCGAGCAAACCACGAAACTGATCGTGCGGCGGCAGATCGCCTATGGTCATTCGCTCGGTCTGCCCTGGGGGGTCTCGGAGTCGGCCTATAACGCTCGCGATCTGGAATTCACCTACCAATACTCGAACTTCGGCGTGCCCGGCCTGGGTTTGAAACGCGGTCTGGGCGATAATGTCGTCCTGGCGCCCTATGCCACGGCGCTCGCCACGATGGTCGATCCGCGGGCCGCGGCACGCAACTTCGCCGTGCTCGCCAGCATCGGAGCCCGCGGCCGCTACGGCTATTACGAGGCGCTCGACTATACGCCGGCGCGATTGCCCGAGGGCGAGACCGTCGCGATCGTGCGCGCCTACATGGCCCACCACCAGGGCATGACGATCGTCGCCATCGCCGACGCGTTGCTGGACGGTGCGATGCGCACGCGTTTCCATACCGAACCGATGGTGCAGGCAACCGAGTTGCTGCTGCAGGAGCGGACGCCACGGGACGTCGCCGCGGTGCACCCATGGGCCGCCGACGCCAGAGTGGACGGGCAGGTGCGGGAAATTGAACCGCAGGGGGGCAGGCGGTTTGCCGCCGCGCATTCTCCCGGCCTCGCCACCCACCTGCTTTCCAACGGCCATTACGCTGTCATGCTGACGGGCGCCGGCTCCGGTTACAGCCGCTGGCGGGGGTTGGCGGTGACCCGCTGGCGCGAGGATGCCACGTGCGACGACTGGGGTTCTTACGTCTTCCTGCGGGACGCCGTCACTGGCGACGTGTGGTCGGCCGGCTTCCAGCCAACGGCCGCCGAGCCGAATGCCTACGCGGTGGCCTTCAACGAGGACCGCGCCGAATTCTCCCGGCGTGACCGGACCCTGACGACGTCAATGGAGGTGCTGGTCTCGCCGGAAGACGATGCCGAGGTCCGGCGGATCTCGATCGCCAACTACGGCGTCAGGACCCGCGAGATCGACGTGACGTCCTATGCCGAACTCGTGCTTGGGCGGCAGGCCGACGACGTCGCGCACCCGGCATTCATGAAGTTGTTCGCCGTGACCGAGTATCTCGCCGATCAGGGCACCATCCTGGCGACGCGGCGGCGGCGGTCGCCCGATGAACAGGAAATCTGGGCCGCGCATTTGGCGATCGTCGATGGCGAGGTGGTGGGCAGGGCCGAGGTGGAGACCGACAGGGCCCGGTTCCTCGGCCGCGGCCACGGCGTCCGCCGGCCGATTTCCGTGATCGATGGCCGGCCGTTGTCCAACACGGTCGGCACCGTCCTCGATCCCGTGTTCGCCTTGCGCCGCCGCGCGCGGGTCGCACCCGGGGCGACCGTGCGCATCGCGTATTGGACGATGGTCGCCGCGTCTCGGGAAGCGGTTCTCGATCTCGTCGATAAACATCGCGACATCTCCGCGTTCGAGCGAGCTGCCACGCTGGCGTGGACCCAGGCACAGGTGCAGCTTCACCACCTTGGCATCGATCCGGGCGAAGCCAGCATGTTCCAGCGGGTCGCTGGCCACCTGCTGCATGCCGGACCGACGCTGCGACCGTCGTCCAGCACCATCTTGCGCGGTGGCGGCGAGCAGTCCGGGCTCTGGCCGATGGGCATTTCCGGCGACCTGCCGATTGTCCTGTTGCGCATCGCCGACGTCGAGAATGTCGACCTCGCGCGCCGGTTGCTTAAAGCCCATGAGTACTGGCGGATGAAGCAGCTGGCGGTGGATCTCGTGATCCTGAACGAGCGCGCGTCTTCGTACGTCCAGGATCTGCAGATCGCGCTTGAGACGCTGGCCCGGGCGAGCCGATCGCCACCGGCGGACGTGGAGCAGCGTCTGGGCCGCGTCTTCGTGCTGCGGGCCGATCTGATCCCGCCGGAAACCCGGGCCTTGCTCGCCTCGGTCGCACGGGTCGTTCTGGTTGGACAACGCGGATCGCTCGCCGATCAGCTCGATCATATACCGACGCCCAACGAGCCTGCCGCCGCCGAACGTAAAGCCGCGGTGACCCGCGCGGCGTCCGAACTCGCGACTCCGGCCTTCGCGCGGGCAGTCTCGCGGCAGCCCCTCGAGTTCTTCAACGGGCTCGGCGGTTTCGCTGAAAATGGGCGAGAATATGTAACGACCCTCGGGCCTGGCCAGTCAACGCCGGCGCCCTGGATCAATGTCATCGCCAACCCGGCTTTCGGCTTCCAGGTGGCGGCCGAAGGCAGTGGCTACACCTGGTCGGTCAACAGTCGCGAGAACCAGCTCACACCGTGGTCCAACGACCCGGTCAGCGACCGCCCAGGAGAGGCATTTTATGTGCGTGACGAGGAGACGGGTGACCTGTGGTGCCCAACGGCATTGCCGATCCGTCGCGACAACGCGACCTATGTTGCGCGGCACGGTTGGGGATACAGCCGTTTCGAGCACGACGCGTACGGCATCGCGGCCGATCTGCTTCAGTACGTGCCGACTGAAGATCCGATCAAGATTTCTCGCCTCACGCTGATGAATTTGTCGGGCCGCCCCCGGCGCCTTTCGGTGACCGCTTACGTGGAATGGGTCCTCGGGCCATCGCGGACTGCTTCCGCGGCTTTCGTGTCGACCGAGATCGACCCCGCGACGGGCGCGATGTTTGCCCGTAATCCATGGCACGCGGCGTTCGCATCGCGCGTTGCCTTCGCCGATCTCGCTGGCCGCCAGACGGACTGGACCGGCGACCGGCGCGAGTTCATCGGCCGCGATGGAACACTGGAAAGTCCAATGGCACTCCGCCGGGGAACCGGTGGCGGGGGGACCCTCAACACGGGTGCGCCACTGTCCAACCGCGTGGGCGCGGGTCTCGATCCCTGTGGCGCGCTGCGGACAACGCTCGTGCTGCCACCGGGTGGCGCCGCCGAGATCGTGTTTCTCCTCGGTGAGGCCGCGAGCGCGATGGATGCGCACGACGTGATTTCCCGCTACCGCACGGAGGACCTTGACGCCGTGCTTTCGAATGTCGGTCGGTTCTGGGACGGTGTCCTGGGGGCGGTTCAGGTGAAGACCCCCGACCGGGCGATGGACATCATGCTGAACGGCTGGCTGCTGTATCAGACGCTGGTTTGCCGCGTCTGGGCACGCTCGGGGTTTTACCAATCGAGCGGTGCATATGGCTTTCGCGACCAGTTGCAGGACTGCATGGCGCTGGCCGCCGCGCTGCCGGCGATCACGCGTGAGCATCTGCCGCGGGCCGCGGCGCGGCAATTCGTGGAGGGTGACGTCCAGCATTGGTGGTTGCCGCATTCGGGTCAGGGTGTGCGCACGCGGATCTCCGACGATCGGGCATGGCTGGCTTATGCCGTCGCCCATTACGTCAGCGCCACGGGAGATGCCGCCGTGCTGGACCATCCGGTTCCGTTCCTGGAAGGCCAGCTCCTGCGAATGGGGGAGCACGACAGCTTCTTCCATCCGACAATCTCCGATGAAGTCGGGACTTTGTTCGAGCACTGCGCGCGGGCCCTCGATGCCAGCCTCGCGACTGGCGTTCATGGACTGCCGCTGATGGGCACCGGCGACTGGAACGACGGCATGAACCGCGTCGGCGAACTTGGTCAGGGCGAGAGTGTCTGGCTCGGCTGGCTGCTTCACGCGGCGCTCAGCGAATTCGCCCCGCTCGCCGACCTGCGCCAGGAGACGTCCCGCGCCGCGACCTGGCGAGCCCATGCCGATGCGTTGCGAGCCTCGCTCGAGCAGGAGGCCTGGGATGGCGACTGGTACCGCCGCGCCTGGTTCGACGACGGCACCCCACTTGGGTCGGCATCCGACACCGAATGCCGGATCGATGCGATCTCGCAATCCTGGGCTTTGATCTCGGGGGCGGGCGACCGCGCGCGCGCGGCCAAGGCCATGGCGGCGGTCAAGCGCGAACTGATCCGGCCCGACGAACAACTGGCGCTGCTGTTCACGCCGCCATTCGATAAGACACCTCACGATCCCGGCTACATCAAAGGCTACCCACCGGGTATCCGCGAAAATGGCGGCCAGTACACGCATGCCGCCCTGTGGTCGATCATTGCATTCGCGGTACTGGGTGACGGCGACAACGCCGCCGCGCTGTTCTCCCTGCTCAATCCGATCAACCATGCCCGCACCCGATCGGACGTGCACCGCTACAAGGTGGAACCTTATGTCGTCGCGGCTGACGTCTACGCGACACCGCCCCATGTCGGCCGTGGTGGCTGGACCTGGTATACCGGCTCGGGTGGATGGATGCAGCGGGCCGGCGTGGAGAGCATTCTCGGCGCACGGTTCTTTGGGGAATTCCTGGCGCTTGACCCATGCATTCCGAAGGCCTGGCCGCGCTTCGAGATGACGCTCCGCCACCGCTCCGCGCAATACCAAATCGTGGTCGAAAACCCTGACGGGGTCAGCCGGGGCATCGCGGTCGCCGAGGTCGATGGGATGGCGATCGCCGAGCGGCCGTTGCGACTGAAACTATCGGATGACGGCGTCATCCATCGTGTCCTGGTCAGGCTCGGCTGATCTCAACGTCATGGACCCGGCCTGATCGGGGATCGCGCTCACCGGCACGGTGCACCGGCGACCCGCGTGAGCCCCTGCGACCGCACGACGTCCTCGGCGGCTGGTGCCACCGAGGACGTCGTGCGATGGGGGCAACTCAGGGCCGTTGCGAGTTCTGCTGTATCGTGGTGGTGGAGGTGGTCGTCGGTGGTGCCGGCGTTGTCGTCGTGGTCTGCTCGGAGGTGGTTGTGCGGCTGCTGTTGGGCGCCGGGCCACAGCCCGCCAGGACGGCGGTGCCGACGATCAGTGCCGCGCCTGCCGCGAGACGGAAATGCGATGTCTTGGCGATCATTGTCTGGCTCCTCCTTGAGGTTCGAGGGATGGTTTTGGCTCGGATCGGACGGCCTGATCGGTTCGTGCGGCGAGCGACCGTCCGTGGCAGTCGATCCGCTCAATGTACGCCGCACGGGAAGGACCGCGCGGCATCCATCTCGGCGCGATCAGCGGGTGGTGGTGGTTTCAGACGATTTCCGCGTCGCCGTCGTATCGCCCGTCGGGGATACGGTGGTGCCGCTTGAATCGGACCGGCTCGTGCCGCTCACCGCGCCGTTGACGTTGGACGTATGCTGGCTGGTCGTCGAAACCGAGGAATCGGACGGCAGCGGAGCAACAGGCGTTGTTGTCGATTGCGTCGTTGTCGAGCTGGAAGATGAACTTTCCGCGAACGCGGCGCCGGCCACCAGTGTAACAGCCATCGTCGCCACGAGTAATGTCTTGATCATGTCGGTCTCTCCGGGGCAATTGGAGGCCAGCGGGGATCGCTGCGCTCCGTGCCGGCGATACGTGGCACCTGAGAGGTGCCAAAGGCAGGATCGGAAACTACTCAACCACGATTGTCGTTTTGGAGTACTAACAACTAACCTAAGGGGCGCGAGCAGGCGGCGTGGTGCGATTCCAGGCTGCAAGGATCGGCAACGACGCGCATTGTCCGGGCACGCGCCAGTTCGCTGTCGGGGCGATGCGCGGTCACCAGAACGGCGTCGGCTTTCCGCGCGGTCCCGTACCGGAGGACGCTGTCCTTTGTTACGCCGATGCTGGAAAGTGCCGCACCGAGCGCACTGAACCCGCCAACGACCACAGCGCCTTCGACGGCCCTGGCGACCAGCGTATTGTCTGACATTCGCATGACCTCATCATGGACAGGAATGCGACATCCGGCATCCAGCTGAATGACCGAAGGTGTGCTTCACACAACGTCGCTGGAGGCTTCGGCGCGAATGCATCTCGCCCGATGAAACGATTACTGACTTCCCATGACAGGGATTCCGTATCCGATACCTCGACGGGTGCGACCCACGTCAGGTTCTCGGCGGTGGCTCCGCGGCGACCGCCAATCGCGCAAGCGCCGGAAGCGACTTCGATCCGGTCCTTTTCATGATCGCCGCCCGGTGATTCTCGACAGTACGCTGACTGATGCCAAGATCGGCGGCGATGTTCTTGCTGGGATGCCCGGAGAGGACCAGATCCATGATCTGATGCTGCCGTGTGGTGAGGCCGGCGACGTGGCTCGCCGCATCCTCACGCCAGGCGGCTCGCTTGCCGGCATCCCGCCCCTGGTCAAGCGCGCGTCTGACACTGGCGGTCAGTTCCTCGCGGCCCACCGGCTTTTCGATGAAGTCCGAGGCCCCCGCCTTCATGGCCTGGACCGCGATGGACACGTCGCCATCGCCGGTGATCATGATGGCCGGCGGCAGGTGACCCGCGTCCTTTAACCGGCGCAACAAATCGAGCCCGCTCATCCCCGGCAGGTATGCATCGATGATCAGGCAGGATTCGCGTCCTGGACGCCAGGCTTCGAGGAAAGCCTCACACGACTCGTAATCTTCGACGGCGTGGCCTGCGTCCTCCAGCAGATCGCGAACCCCGTCGCGCAGGTTGGCGTCGTCATCAACGACAAAGATAACCGGCTCCCCGACAACCGGCTGCCTTGGGCTAATGGTCACCTGCACGGGCGCCTGCCTGGGCGCCTGCCTGGGCGCCGGCCGCGATACCGGCAGTAGTTCCTTGATCGAGCGCAGCAACTCCTGCGGCTTCACCGGCTTGTTGAGCTTCACGAAGTTTCGCAGCGCGATATCGCGCAGTGTGCCGGTGGATATGTCACCTGTCAGAATGACGACCGGGATTTCCTGGCGCAGCGCTTCACGGATCTTGGTGGTGGTTTGAATGCCATTCATTCCGTTCGGCAAATTGAAGTCCGCGAGCAGAAGATCAGGATGAACCGCGCCGCGTGCCACCAGGTCCAGCGCGGTAACGCCATCCGGCGCGGTCGATGTCCGATAGCCTTCCTCGGCGAGAACAACCGCGAGCAGATCGGACATCTCGGGATCGTCTTCGACGACCAGGATTTCGGCGGCAAGCGAAACGTCGACGCCCGGCCGGTCATGCGCGGCGCGGTTCTGGTGTTCGAATACCGCTTCGACCTCAATCGGTTCACGCACGATTTCGATGGCGAACACTGAACCTTTGCCCAGACGTGAGCCGACCCGAACGCGATGACCCATCAGCTTCCCGAGACGCTGCACGATGGAGAGGCCAAGGCCCAGTCCATGGCTCCTTTCGCGGGCGGCATTGTTGAGCTGGTGGTACTCTTCGAAGATCGCCTGAAACTCGTCGTCAGGGATGCCGATCCCGGTGTCCCAGATCTCTATGCTTATCATTTCCTGGTGCTGGCGGCAGCCAAGCAACACCTTGCCATGCTTGGTATACTTCACCGCGTTCGATAGCAGATTGCGGAGCATCTGTTCCAGCAGACGGATGTCGCTGTGAACCATGACGCCACTCCGAACCACGCGCAGGTCAATGCCTTTGCCCCTCGCGTGATAGCCGAACTCATCTTTCATCCGGTCGAACAGATCGTTAATCGGAAAATCCATCATTTCGGCGCGCACGGTGCCGGCTTCGATCTGGTTGATGTCCAGCAGCGCATTCAGCATACCCGACATCGCGCTCAGTGCCTGATCCAGCCGCGTGAGCAACTTGCGCGCGGCTTCGCCCTCGATGACTTTCGTCAAAGACCCTTGCAGCAGTACGAGGGTTTGCAGCGGCTGGCGGAGATCATGGCTGGCCGCGGCGAGGAAGCGGGATTTCGCGACATTGGCCTGCTCCGCCTGGCGTTGCGCCACGCCCATGGCGTCGGCGGCGTGGGTTCGCACGGTGATGTCGGCGAATGTGATGACAACGCCTTCAACCCGATTGTCCTGGGTTCGGTACGGCAACACGCGGCGGACGTACCAGGATCCACTGCGCGCTTCGATCTCTCGCTCGATTGGCGTCAGGGTTTGCAGGACCGCTCTCGCGTCCGTCAATAACGCCTCATCCGCGGCCAACGACTTAAGATCCGCGAGCGGCCGGCCGATGTCGCCAGGGATGACACTGAACAGCGATCGCGTGGCTGGCGTGAAGAACCGGATTTTCAGATTGGAATCAAGAAAGATTGTCGCGACATCGGTGCTGTAAAGCACATTTTGCAGATCGTTGGCGGTCGTCCGTTGCTTCTCCAGCGTTTCCTGAAGCTGGCTGTTGAGCGCGGTCAACTCCTCATTCAACGACTGCAGTTCTTCTTTCGACGTCAGCAGTTCCTCGTTCGTCGATTGGAATTCCTCTTGGACGGATAAAGCTTCTTCGTTGATTGCCCGCTGCTCATCGCTCGATATTTCCAGCGCGCGGACGGCGCCCTGAAGCTCGGCGCGCGTGGCTTCGAGTTCCTGTTCGAGTGTGACGGCCTCAGGCGACTCTCCGGTTCTGGCCGAACGGCCTTTCGCGGGCTCCCGTACCACCTCATTCACGAAGCAGATCAACAGCAGCGCCTCGCCCTCGCTGGTGACCGGCAGGACGTCGATGCTGAACGAAATCGGTTTCCCGTCGTGGCTGGCCCGGCCGCCGGGAACCACGGTGCGGGCGTTCGCCTGATTGGCCCGCAAGATCGCGGACCTGAGTTTCGTCCGGATGGTCTCGGGCGCCATCGCGAGCAAATCATGCGTGGCGCCGCCCGGAGCAACCCGTAGATAATGGTCGACCGGTCCCAGCGAATACAGGCATTCAAGCTTGCGATTGACCAGGACAGCAGCCGGGGCGTGGGTATCCAGCACAAGCTGCTGGCACAACTGCGCCAGCACCGTCTGGCGTGACGGCGCGTGCTCCTTTAACGGCCTCGTGACGGTTCGCCCAGGGCCAGGCACACGATCTGGTTCCCTCGAGCTGGCTCGCCCGATATGCCGGTAAAGTCGCTCCGGTTTTGAAATCACCTCAAAGACTCCATCGATGTCGCCGGCCCTTTCCGAACTGCCAAGCAGCAGAATGCCGCCCTCACGCAAGGCGAAGTGAAACATCGAGATGACCTTCGCCTGCGCATCGGGCCGCAAATAGATCAGGAGATTGCGGCATGACACCAGATCGATCCGGGAAAATGGCGGGTCGGTCAGCACGTCCTGCACGGTGAAGACCACCAAAGCGCATAGTTCCGGCGCGATCTTGTAGCCATGATCGTCTTTCAGGAAAAAGCGGGCGAGGCGCCTGGGTGACACGTCGGCTTCGATCGCCTCCGGGTACACAGCTTCCCGCGCGCGAGCGACCGCCTCCGAATCGACATCGGAGGCAAACACCAGCAGCTTCACGTCACTGTTGGCCGCCGTGATTTGCTCCTGGAAGACCATGGCGAGGGAATACGTCTCCTCGCCGGTGCTGCAACCCGCGACCCAGATACGAATCGGCTGATCGGACGGCCTGCCTCGGATCAGCTCGGGAACGATCTTGTCAGACAACAGATCGAAGACCTGGGGATCGCGAAAGAAGCTGGTGACGTTGATCAGCAAATCGGTGGCGAGCAGGTTCAATTCGTTCGGATCGCCGCGCAGCATGTCCAAATATCTATACATATCGTTGGTTTCGATCGCGGCCATCGCCATCCTCCGCTCGATCCGGCGGCGGAGCGTGCCTTCTTTGTACAGCGTGAAATCATGGGTGGTATTCGCGCGCAGAAGCGCGATGATTTCAGGTAGCCAGTCCGGCACGGCCTCCCCTGCATCTGGGTCGTTCGGAGTGCGCGTCAAGGTGATCCGGCGCGCGTATTTGATCAGCGCTTCGGGCATTTTATCGATCGGAAGGACGAAATCCACCGCACCGGTCAGGATCGCGCTACGCGGCATACCATCAAAGCCGGCCTCCTCGGGATCCTGCGCGATCACGAGGCCGTGGTGTTCCTTGATCGCTTTCAGTCCGAGACTGCCATCGGCACCCGACCCCGACAGCACCACGCAGATGGCGGAAGCACCCCGGTCGGCCGCCAGGCTGTGCAGCAGAAAATCGAACGGCAGGCGTGCCCCATGGCGCGCCTGAGGCGCCGAAAGATGCAGTATGCCGCCGGCCACGGACAAGTATGTTCCAGGCGGGATGATATAAAGATGTTCGCGCGCGATCGGCATCCCGTTGCTGGCCTGAAGTACCGTCATCGGGGTGTGGCTGGCCAGCAGATCCACCATCATGCTTTCATGCGTTGGATCAAGATGCTGAATCAGGATGAAGGCCATACCGGTCTCCGCCGGCAGCGCCGTCACGAGTTTCTTGCAGGCCTCGAGGCCGCCCGCCGACGCGCCGATGCCCACGATCGGGAAGCTTATCGTTGCGTCCACCCGGCCGCGCGAAGGTCGTGAACGGTGCGCTGTTTTTGTCGGAAGGGAGTGACTTTTGGACATTTGGAATCGACCTCAGGAGCATTGGCTGCTCGCCGAAACCCTTGAATGACATGATTTTTCATCTGTGTCGATGTGCCATTCGCCATACGTCATTCGTGGGGCCGTAACCGCCTCCGGCATAGGTAGATTCCGAGGCTGTTCGGGGTAAGCGCCGGTCAACTACTTTCGAAGTGCCACAAGTTTCGCCGGTAACTCCGGCATCGGAAGCTTCTCGTGGCCGCCCTCCCCTGGGCGACGTCCCCCTCCTGAACTGATGCCCTGGCCTCACGGCCAGGGTCTTTTTTGGTCGTGCGCCTGATCGTGGAAGCGGTGAACTCGCTCACATTGTCCCGGGCGCGATAAACGGCGTCTCTGGCTGAGTAGTTTCCGAGTCTGCTCATAGGCTTCTTCGGCCTGCTATGGTCAGCAATACCGGCTTACGGATCGCGGCGGGGCATCCGGTCTCTTGAACTGCCTTGACTGACGAATCACAGTCGCCGGCCCGACGGCGGAGCGCCGACGCACAGCGCGGGAAAGCATGCGCCGTGAGCGTCTGAACAATCAGGAGAACTATGATGGCAAAAGGTCGCGGCGGACGAAAGCGGGAAGCGAAGAAGCCGAAGGGTGGCAATAAGCCGCTCCAAACCGGCACGACATTTCTGCCCGCGCAACCGTCAGGTGCGAAGCCGCCGGTAAAGGAAAGCCGCAAATAAAATCGACAAGGACAGAGACCCCCTGGCGTGCCTGGCTTCGCGTCGCCCGTACATCAATTGCCGCCGGCCATACAGGTCAGACGCGGCAATCGCTGGGGACGGCGGAGGCACGAGTGCCTGGCGGCTCGGATCGACCTGGCCCAGACCCAATTTGCCGGGTGGGCAGCCGAACGTCACCGAAATCACGGACGCACTTCACACCCTGGGCGAGGGCAATCGCGCGCATGCCGTCCGGATCATCGATGCCGCCTCAGGCAACTGAAACCGAATGCTGGTTTCGCTTCGCGAGTGGCGCGTTCTTTGACGAAGCCGTCGGCCATCGACCGGTGGGCATCGACTGGTAGAGCGTGCGAGCCGGCTCTGTCGTGGCGTTGACTGACGGGCGGCTGGCGTGGCAATCCTGTCGAGGCTGACGGCCGCCGTCGTTCACTTCGCGGCTCGTGCCGCGATCAATTTGAAGCGGGACGCGAGTTAAGTACTTTCCGAGCCTGTCCGGGATGGATCGTCGTCGCATATTGTTTCTGAGTCGGGTCAACGCGATCTGAACCCGCCACCCACGAAATTCATTGGACTGTCCGCATTGCACGACCGGCCTGATCGGAACCAGAACCAAATGGAAGAAGCCGACACATCCAACACCGTTTTCTCGATCCGGCAGGTCGCGGACACGCCGCCGCGGCGGCAATCGTTCGCATCACGTGTACTACTCCCGCGGCTCATGGAATGGCTCGTCAGCGCAGCGGTCGAGCGGAGTGGCCCGTGTCGTGAATAGCCGTTCAACCTTTCCGTTCCTGGTGCGATCGTGGGTCAACATCGCATGGTCGGATGAGGAATTTTTGTCCCAACCGGGCAGCCCATGAATAGCAACCCCGCGACCACCGGTTTCACGGTTGGCGGAAACGTCGCGGCGACGCCCGGTAAGGTCGTGTTTCGCGACGCGGTGATGGAACTGATCCAATACGCTCCGGCGACCGCCACGCTCGGGGCCGAACCTGTGTTGATCGTGCCCGCGTGGATCATGAAATATTACATACTGGACCTGTCATCGGCGAATTCGTTGATCCTCTGGCTCGTGAGCCAGGGTCGCACGGTGTTTCTGATATCCTGGCGCAATCCTGGCGCTGAGCTCCACGATACCTCGCTTGAGGATTACCGTTTACTCGGCATCATGGCGGCCATCGACGCTGTGCGCGCGATCTGTGGCGATGCGAAAATCCACGCCACCGGCTACTGCCTTGGTGGCACGTTGCTGAGCATCGCCGCCGCCACGATGGCACGCGATGGCGACGACCGGCTGGCCAGTTTGTCGCTGTTCGCGGCGCAGACTGATTTCACCGAGGTGGGCGAACTGCAATTGTTCATGACCGAGGATCAACTCGATGTGTTGAGCGACATCACGCAAGCCCAGGGATATCTGGACAGCGCACAATTGGGCGGCATATTGCAGATGCCAGGCTCGAATGACCTGGTCTGGAATGGCGCGATCCGAGATTACCTGCTTGGCGAGCATGACGCTTCAGGCGACCTCCTGGCCTGGAACGCCGATGGTCCCCGCCTGCCGCCACGCATGCACATTGAGTATCTGCGCCACCTTTTTCTTCACAATGACCTGGCGGAGGGCCGCTTTCGGGTCGCCGGTCGGCGGCTGACGCTGCATGACCTGGATCTCCCAATGTTCGTCGTGGGGACTGAACGCGATCAGGTCGCGCGATGGCGATCCGTGTTTAAGTTGCATCTGCTGAACGACGGCGAACTGACATTCGTCCTGACGTCCGGTGGCCACAATGCCGGTATCGTCAGCGAGCCTGGGCGCGAGAACAGGCACTTCCGCATCCGCGTCCGAAGGGCCGGTGCCAGAACGCTTACTCCAGATGAATGGGAGCGGGTCACGGCGCCCAGGGCGGGATCGTGGTGGCTGGCATGGAGCCTATGGCTGGACGAGCACTCATCAGGACCGCCGGGCGACCCACCGCCGATGGGTGCGCCCGGATTCCCACCGATTTGCGACGCACCGGGCCCTTATGTGCTTGAAGCGTAGGCTGGTTTTGCCTTTTGATAAGTCCCGTGGTGTCAAAATGACCGGTATTTGACCCCTCCAGATCGGGCGGCACACCGCGATAGGTATTTTCCGGCCCTGCCGTAACAACGACCTGCTCACTATGTTGGTAACGCTAAATGAACGCGGGCGAACATGTCGAGCGTCGCCAGAGCACCAGGAGAAAGTTGTCATGGATAAGAACCGGATTATTGGCGCCGCGAAAGAGGCCAAAGGTGCCGTCAAGCAAGCGATCGGCAAGGCCACCGGCGATGCGAAGTTGCAGGCCGACGGCAATGCCGACAAGGTCGAAGGTAAGGTCCAGAACGCCATCGGCGGCCTGAACGACGCTGCTCGGCATGCGCTCAAGAAGTAATCGCTAACGTACGCTCCCCATCGGGGCGATCGAAATCTACTGGGGAGATTGGTCATGGGCCTGATTCTGTTGATCGTGGTGATCGTGCTGATTTTTGGCGGCGGTGGAGGGTACTACGCTCACAGCCGCTATGGCGGCGCTGGACTTGGCGGCGTTCTTGGCATCGTGCTGATTGTCCTCCTCATCGTTTGGCTGCTCGGTGGCGTGGGGATGTACCGGTGACCGTGAACGCGGACGCGCGTTGATCGCCCCGATGATCGCGGACATGGCTGTGCGGGCGATAAAGGGATGGAGGTCCTGATGGGTCGATCCATGAGTGCGCTTGTGATGGGTGGGGCGGTTCTGGTGCTTCTTGGGTTGCTTGTATTCGCCATTCCTGTTTTCACGACCCAACAAACCACCGACGTTGCCCGGATCGGCGACCTGAAGCTACAGACCACTGAGAGCAAGTCGTATGCTATCCCACCCTTCGTGGGTGGTGGAGCGTTGATCCTTGGTGTCGTGCTGATCGCGGCGGGCTTCTATCAGAAGCGTTGACCAGCCGCGGGGATTTACACCCGGACAGCCACGGCACGTAACGAATCGGAGGCCCGGCGTTGTCCTCCTCGGCGGCGAGGACGACAACCGCTTCCGTGCCAGCCGTCATTGATGGCCGCCATCGATTTGACTGACGATCCCCACCGATGCCCACGGTTCGCGCGGAATGGATCAGCCGCTTCTGGCAGCCT
Organism: uncultured Acetobacteraceae bacterium; assembly: GCA_937902425.1. GTDB lineage: Bacteria > Pseudomonadota > Alphaproteobacteria > Acetobacterales > Acetobacteraceae > Rhodopila. The sequence goes on from CALFNB010000065.1 coordinate 33,421, forward strand.
TGCCCGCCGACATGGCCCGAAGCGATCCCGATAACCGCATCGAAGCCGCCAGATCCATTTTATCGCGGGACGTTATCAACGGGGTGGTCCTGATGGTCTGGGTCAATCGTCCGCGCCAGTTGACGGATCGCTTCCGCGAGTTGGCGGTTTGCCTCAGCGAGCAATTGCTCGATGCGCGCACGCTCCTCGTCGCCGAGGCGCTGCCTCAGCATCGCGCGATAACGATCGATGTTCATTTGGATGATACAGGGTTCTTCTATCATCGCGGTTCTCAAGGAAAGGGATGGAAGCCGGAACAACCCGTGGTACTGGCGGCAGGCATGCGGGGACGATCATCGTCCCAATAACAAGGCGAAGGCCGGAAGGGTGGGACCCACAACGTCATTATGTCGGATAGCCGACAGAGTTGATCCATGTCAATGCGGTTCGACTGTCGCGCTGGAAATTTTCGTCCGCCCCAACTGTCTCAGACCAGGAAAGGTTGACGACATGATGCGAAACACCGCCTCGCGTTCGCATATCCCAAGCTTCGAGCACCCGGAGCGCCGTGCGGACGCGGACCTTGACCGCGAGCTGGCGAGACAGGAAACGCGACTGCGCGAAGCCCTCGCGAAAGTGCAGGCCCTGCGTCGTCAGGCTGATGAGAAGATGCAACCGGCTGAGGGCAGTGTCGTGCACTCGCTGTTCGCCGCGCGAGAAGCCGCGGCGTGTCGTATCGCGAGTCTGACGCCACGTGAGCGCGAGGTCCTGGATCTGGTCGTAGGCGGCCACCCCAGTAAAATTATCGCCAGGGAACTCGGCATCAACCAACGCACCGTTGAAAATCATCGCGCATCGATAATGCGTAAGACCGACTCGAAGTCGCTTCCCGCGTTGGCCCGCCTGGTGATCGCCGCCGCCTGGAACGCCAACGATGGACCGCTCGTTCCAAATGTGCCACAAATGGTGGCTGCCTCTGCATCGCCAGGAAGCGGCGAACCATTGCTTGACGGCCGGACGGCGATGGCGCCAACCAGATTCAGCAACTGCTGCCGCGTGACGGAGGTTTGTTCATAAGTCTCACGCTGATGCGTTCTTCGATACGCCCACTCAAGCGGCTCCTGGGCAATAATTCTGTTCAGCCCTGATCCAGATCAATGTGTTCGCTCGGCATCAAGGTTAAATAGCGGGCGCCTACCGCGCCGACATTGTTCGTCTGGAGCAAACAATGGTGTCGCCAGTTTTTCTTACGGACCCCAAATATCCCTGGGGCAGACAAAGACCGGGAAACGCGACACCACGAAGGATGCAATCATGAACTAGAAACTGATGACCGTATTGACCTTGCTCTCACTTTTGGCCGCCGCGCCACTCTTGAGTGCCTGTCACACCACAGCCGGGGCTGGTCAGGATATCTCCGCCACTGGCAAAGCGATCGAGAAAGCCGCCGACAAGCACACTCCCTGATGACCGGCGACCGCCGAACGGAAACAGCCTGGCGTCGCCACCCGTTGAAATGGAGGGGCGTCCCATGCGTCTTGTCCATCTCGTAAGCGTGCCAGCGATGACCGAGTGGCCGCCTCAAATCAGGGACGCGCCGCATCCCGGGCGATGGGGCCAGGCGCGCGCCACCCAGTTGATCGACGTCACACCGTCGAGTTGAGGCCGATCCGCCGCCTGGCCACTCAATGTCGGGACGGAGCCAGCAAACAATGGAGAATGCGATGTTGCGACCCGCGAAATTCCTGCGAACGTTAGCCGCCGCCGTCGCGCTGGCCACGACAGCCGGCTGCACTCCATCCGAGAAGGCGGCCGCCCCGGCGCCCGGCGCTGAACAGGCCGGCGCCTGGTACCAGATTTACTTCGAGGCCGGCAGTTCCCGGGTCAAAGACAAAGCGGAGATCATCATCAGGAGCGTGGCCAATCTCGTCGCGACCGAAGGCCCATCGCGGGTGACGGTGATCGGCAAGACGGATCGTATCGGTGCCCCACCCGCCAATGTGGCGCTGTCGCGCCGGCGCGCGGACGCGGTTCGCGATGCGCTGATCGCCGTCGGGGTGCCGGCTTCCAGTATCGCAACGAGTTGGACCGGGGAACGCAAGCAACAAATGGCTACAGCGAATGAGGTCGACGAACAGGGCAACCGGGTCGTCGATATCACCGTGCTGAAGCTACCGCGCTGACCAACGGCAGGTAACTCGTGCCTGCCGATACAATCAATCGTGACCTGGGAACGGGTTCGATTTCCCCGTGAGTAGTTTCCGATGGCTGACATTCGGCACTCTCAAGCCCAGTTTGCATAGTTGGGTTTCGTTCGCGCCGCTCACGAATGGCAGCGCGGCGAGATCGTCAGACCTCGATAAGGACACCGCCATGACCTCCCGCTTCCATCCAATCACCTTGCCCGCGCCGTTCAGTCGCTCGCTTGCCGTCGCGGCGCTTATGGGCGCCACGATAATCGCCGGTTCGCTGACCGCGGCGCGCGCCGATACCGTCTCGAATGCGGCGTTCCAGTTGGCACAGGCCTCCTCACCACAAAGTCAGGCCGGTGCCGGGGCCACTGCAGCGAAGGGGGAAACCGTCGAGCAACGCATCAGCAACCTTCGTGCGGCATTGAAAATCACGCCCGACGAGGACGTGAAATGGAACGCCGTGGCGCAGTCCATGCGTGAAAATGCCGCGGCCAGGGACAAGCTGGTCTCGGAAAGCCGGACAACGCCCCCGCAAAGCATGACCGCGGTGGAAGATTTGCAGATGTATCAGAAATTCGCGCAGACACATGTCGATGGGCTGAAGAATCTCATCTCTTCGTTCACGGCGCTGTACTCGGCGATGCCTGATGCTCAGAAGAAAACAGCCGACGGAGTCTTTCAGTCCGCGCATCATGCCGCCGCGGCGCACAGCTAAGCGCACGGACGGGCGAGTTGGCTGGTTGTACGCTGATGACAGGAGATTATGATGACCTGGCTTAAATTCAAATCGAAACGCCGTTTGTTGGCGGCTCTCGCGGCGGGGGTTATTCTCTCCGCGACATTCGCCGTCGTGGCTTTGCCGGGATCGGCTGCCGCCGCGGATCACAGGGGCGGCGGCGAGCATCGCGGTGGCGGTGGGTATCGCGGTGGCGGTGGGTATCGCGGTGGCGGCTGGGGCGGCGGGTATTATCGCGGTCCGCCCGTTGTCTATGGCTCGCCTTATTATTATGCCCCACCGCCGGTCGTTTACGGCTTCCCCTTTGGCCTGAATTTCAATATCCGCTGAGGTTCGTGTCAATCCGGACAGGCAACGGCCGGCGGAGATGCCGGTCGTTCCACCGAGCGACCGGGAAATACAGGACCAATCGACCGCTGATCGATGCCTGACTTCGCAACGGTCGGCAAAAAGCCGCGAAAGCAAATGCGACATTCGGTGGCGAAGGCTGGACAAGGATTGAAGTGGTCGGTATCCCGGCCACCTTTGAACTTCGCGAAAAGATCGTCGCGCCTGGTGTCGGAGCGCACGCACCAAAGTGGATCTCCATCCCGAGAACCTTTGGGATCGCGATATCACCATCACCACACGCCTGGTCGATGCCGTCAGTACGCCGATGCTACTCAACAGCCTTCGTTCGCACGAGATCGATCCGAAGCTGCTTATTACTCATCGTTCCGATCTTGATCATATTATCGACGCGTATGAAACCGTCGGCCATGCCGCGATACGCAGGCACTCAAGGTAATCATCGAGGTGTCGTGACGCCACGTTCGTAATAACATTGAGAAAGAGTCCGCTGTGACCTATCAAAGCATCAACCCCGCTGGCAGCCAGTTCCTGGAGCTGACCTCCGGCGAACACAAGACCGGACCCGTGGCCGCGGCTTGGACGGTCCAGCCGTACACCATCAGGGCTGCCGCGTAATGTCGATCGCACCCCAAGGCGATGCGTTCGCCTTGAAGAATTCCGGCCTCAATGTGTTTCTCTTCGCCGAGGTCGGAACCGAGCAGAACGGCTCTCCCCTCACGGTCCTCTCGACCCTGGCACGGCTTGGCAAGGATCCCTGGGCTCAGGCGGCGGAGTGGGCCAAAATGCCAGCAGCCGCCACGGTGCCTCGCTTGACGCAAAGCATCATTCAGATGCCGCTGTGCCCACGCGCGCTCGCCGAAGCAAGTGCCACTTCCGCGCGGCTCATCATGCTGCTGCCTCGGCAAACCGGCGCGACGATGCAAACCGCGGGCCGAACGGTTATTGAATTCAGGATGCCTGAGTGGCTGCCACGGGCGGTACTGGGCGTCATTCTGGGCCTCGCGGTCGTGGCCGGTGCGTTCGTGGCAGCGCCTACAACGCCCGTGACGCCGCCGACGCCGGTCGAGCAAACGATCGGGAGCGAACGGTAGCACGACGCAGTCGCAATCCGCGGGTGCGAGCAAGCGAACTGAGCCCTCGGCCGGCGGCCAGTCCTCAAGGCCGCCGCCGGTCAGCCAGGATCCAGGTCACCGCTGACCTGGACGCGGATGTCACCATGATAATCGTGGAATCGCCGTTCGTAAGCTTGATCGACCGTCATGTTCGCATGGTATTCCGGGCTGTCTTTGTGCCAACTGTCGCGACCAACCGTAGCCATTGATCCCAGATGCGGTCCACGACATCGCACACTCCTTCTCCGCCAGGTCGGAGGTCGGACGTCGGTTCGTCGAATGTGAAACAGGCCAGCCCGATACGGTTCAGGTGTTAAGTTTGGACGTGCGGTCGGGAGCGGTGAACATCGCTCCTGGCGATGTGGCACAATCGCATTCCGCCGCTGGATCGTCCTCATAACTAAAATCAGCGGGCTGGTAATGAGATGACGGAAACGGTGTTGGACGATCTCCCATTGTTACGTCGATCGCGACCAGGCCGCCATCGCGCCGCACGCCGAAACCCCGTACCGCCTTGGCAACATCCTCCATTGTCGCGTGGTCATCAAGTGAAAGAAATACCACCCGGTCGTTGAAGACGATCCTCAGGTGGTCGTGTGCCGTCTGGTCTGTGTTAAGATATTGCATGAGACTTTTCCTTATCTTCTGCCCGGCCAATCAACTGGATTGGACGATAACGAGTGCCGTGGCAGTGTGAGACGAACATTCCGCTTTTTGCCGCGATAGACGCCCAGGTCGACGGTGTTGCCCGATGGCGTGACCCTGGGGCAGGCGGTCATAGTGACGAGGCCTTCCGATGAACGATAGTCCCGGAAAATACCTACGGGGAGGCCGCGCCGTTTGATCCGGCACGGTGCGATACCAGGCTGTACTCCGGTCAGGGGATCACCATCGCACCATACTTGCGGGAGCGGTTCATACGGACCGCACCAAACATATCTCCGGCGCGTCGGCGGTGATCCTCATTGCCAGAGCATCCCGACGCGCAACGCATAGGAAGCGAGAGGCGCGTCTCCGACCCAGGCCGCCAACGCCCGCGGTATCGCGAGAAAAAGCCAGCGATGTTCCGGGTACACAACAGATAAAAACCAGCTCCGGGACCATGGGGGCCGCGCCATGGCCGATCGCCGCCATGGTCTGATCACGATCCTCCCATGACGCGATAAAACGCGACCTTGGTGACTTCGACCAGCGCGAGATAAGCGAGTGTCGCACCGATCACGAAGCCGAAAAACAGCGGCGGCGGCGTGACGAAGCCAAACCACGCGCCGACCAGCGGCACCACCGGAAGAACGATCGCGACGGCGACCGCCGCGAAGGTCAAGGCGATGAGCAACCCGCAAGCTCGGCTTCGATAAAACCGGCGGCGGGTTCGGATACAGAAAACCACAAGCACCTGGGTCGTCATCGATTCGATGAACCAGCCGGTCTGAAACACAGCCTCTCTCGCGTGGAACAGATTCAGCAGGGCGTAAAAGGTGACAAAATCGAAGACCGAGCTGACCGGCCCAAATACCAGCATGAAACGTTCGATCAATTTGATGTCCCATCGAACCGGTCTCGCGACAGCCTCTGGATCGACACGATCGAACGGGATCGCGATCTCCGATACGTTGTAGATCAGATTGTTCAGCAGGATCTGAATCGGCAGCATGGGCAGGAAAGGCAACATCAACGCGGCGCCGGCCATGCTGAACATGTTGCCGAAGTTTGAACTCGCGCCCATCAGCACGTATTTTGAAACATTCCGCACCGCGCCGCGTCCCGCCGCCATGGCGTCCAGTACCACGGAAAGATCGTGCTCCAGCAGAATCAGATCGGCGGCCGCCCGCGCGACATCGGCCGCACCGTCGACCGAGATCCCGACATCGGCCGCATGCAGAGCCGGCGCGTCGTTGATGCCGTCGCCCATGAAGCCGACGACCTGTCCAAGCCGCTTCAACGCCAACAAGACCCGATGTTTCTGCTGCGGATTGACCCGGCAAAACAAATTCACCCTGGGCAATTGCCCGAGCAGCGCCTCGTCGGTCAGATGTTCCAGCGCCGCACCGGTCAGCACGCCCGTTACGGGTACGCCAATCTCCTTGAAAACGTGGCGGGTCACGCTTTCGTTATCGCCGGTCAGCACTTTCACCGACACACCGGCATCCGCCAGCGCCCTGATCGTCGCTCCCGCGCTTGCCTTCGGCGGGTCAAGGAATACCGCGAAGCCGGCGAACACAAGCTCGGTTTCATCGGTGATCGCCGCGGTTTCGTGACTGGCGTCAGCCGATCGCGTGGCAACGCCCAGAGCGCGAAATCCCTGCGCGCCGAGGCCGTCGAGCGTGGCCTCGAACGTTCGTCGCGTCTGGGCGTCGAGCGGCCGCTCCACACCGTCGGCCGCCGCGTAAGTGCTCGAAAGCCGCAGCAGATCTTCCGGTGCGCCCTTGACGATCAGCCGGCGCTTGCCCTCGTGTTCCACCAGGACGGAGACTCGCCGCCGCTCGAAATCGAACGGCACTTCGTCGATCTTTTTCCAACCGTTCAAGTCGAACGGATGGGCCCCAAGGATCGCCGCGTCGAGCGGGCTTTTCATGCCGGTTTCGAACTGACTGTTGATGAAGGCATAAGCGAACGCCGACGCGGTTTCGGCACCATTGCCGTCAATGACACGGACAAGTTTGATCGTGGCTTCGGTCAAGGTGCCGGTTTTATCGGTGCACAAGACGTCCATCGCACCCAGGTCATGAATCGCGGACAGCCGCTTCACGATGACTTTTTGTTTCGCCATGCGCATCGCCGACCTGGCGAGCGTGACCGTGACGATCATCGGCAGCAGTTCGGGCGTAAGTCCGACGGCCAGCGCCACGGCGAACAGCAGCGACTCAAGAGCCGGGCGATGGAAATATATGTTCACCGCGAGAACGAACAGCACCATCAATATGGTGAACCGCATGATCAGCATGCCAAACCGGCGGATGCCGACCGCGAATGCGGTGGCCGGCGGCTTCTCCGCCAGGCTGGTCGCGAGATGACCGAGTGCTGTTCTGCTCCCGGTGCGGCAAATGAGAATCGTCGCCGTGCCGCTGATCACCGAGGTGCCGGCGAACACCGCGTTGGACGCGCCGGCGGGATTTTCCACCCCCGAGGCCGCGTCACCGGCCTGTTTCTCGGCCGGATAAGGCTCCCCGGTCAGCAGGGCCTGATTGACGTAGAGGTCCCGGCTTTCCAGCAGCCGCGAGTCGGCCGGCACAAGATCGCCGGCGATCAGTTCGACGATGTCGCCGGGAACAAGTTGCTCGGTCAGGACAGAAACGGTCGCACCATCGCGGCGAACTTTTGCCTGGATCGCCACCGACCGGCGCAGTGCCTCGACCGCGTTTTGCGCCCTCACCTCCTGCGCGAAATCAAACGCGATGCTGAGCATGACAATGGTAATGATGATGACAAAGCTCGCGACATCGCCGGTTGCCGCGGAAAGTCCGCTCGCGACGATCAGGATGACGACCAGCGGGTTACGGAATCGCGCGAGGAACTGAAGCCAGAGCGGCGAACGTTTGACCGTCGAGGCATCGTTGGCGCCATAGGCCGCCAGCCGCGACCGAGCCTCCACGCCGGTCAGCCCGGAAGGCTTCGTCGCGAGTTGGGTCAGGAGCTGTTCCAACGGCGCCCGCCAGACGTCCTCAGGGCCAGGTTCGCCGGTCGTCGCGGCAGCGACGGGGATGCCAACAGGATGATCGTTCATGCCGTATTTGTTCCGTTCCCACCGCACCGCCAACGTGCCGTCGATGCGGCCGCGCCGGAGGTGACCAAAGGACAGGCCGCGGGCAACCCCCGTCAGGGCCTCCAGGCGCCGATCCGCACTCGCACAAGGTCGCACGCTCATCGTGCCACGCTAAGCTCCCCGGGTCTCAGCGCCGGGGGCGCGGCGTACGACGAAACGCTTTGAATATCACCGCCGACGGCGTTACGGGTTGCCGAGGTTAATCCTGAATGGATGATGCCGACCGGAACAGGTTCGGAAACTACTTATGTGTCGAGGACAACCGGCAGCCGCGTCGCCAGCACGCTTGAACTCGTATTTCGCGAAATCGCGGACGAACCACAACGAAATTTCTTGAAACCACACAGGCACAGGTAGCGACCGGGTCTGAAAGCTGATCAGTCCGCCAGGGCCGGCGCACCACCGGCGACGGTCGTGCGGTACATCAACCGCTGGTATCGCGTGTGATCGAACAAGCTCGCGGTATGCAGCACCGCGCGATTATCCCATATGACCAGATCGCCCTTCCGCCAGCGGTGGCAATAGACGAACCGCGCCTGCGTCACGTGCATGATCAGCGTTTCGATCAGCATCGCGCTCTCCTCCGCGCCGATGCCCTCGATGTGGCTGATGACGGCCGGACACACGTACAGCGACTTCGCACCGGTCGCCGGATGGCTGCGTACCAAAGGCTGCCGCACCGGTGGAAATGCCTCCGGCTGATGATCGACGCCGGCCGCGCGCTCCGGATTGTGCCGCGCACCCCATTGCCGCAAGGTCTCCAGCGAGTGCACCGCGTACAGTCCCTCGACCCGCCGCCGCATCGCCGGCTCCAGCGTGCGCCAGGCGGAGGTGGCGTCAGCGAACAATGTATCGCCGCCCTCCCCCGGAACGATCTCCGCATAAAACAGCGACGCATCACTCGGCGTTCTCCGGTAGGAGCTGTCGGCGTGCCACTGCTCCACCCCGCGGTTGAACGAGGCCTTCATGCCGTCGCGCTCGACATTTCCGACGCAGAACACTTCGCGGTGCGCCGGCAGCGTGTTCTCGAACCGGCTGTGGATTTCCAACGGGCCGAACCGGCGGCTGAACGCGACGAGATCGGCTGGGTCAAGCTCCAGCCCAGGCACGATGAGCACGCGATAGCGATGCAGTGCCGAAATGAATTCCCCCAGCAACTCCGGGACGACGTCGCCGTGGATCGGCATCCCCCGCACCTCGGCACCGAAGGTGGGGCCAACCTGGCGGATGGTAAACGGCACATCCGCCTGCTGCCTCGCCGCTGTCGCCGCAACCTGGTTCATAGGCCGCTCTCCCGCCTGGTCTGTGTCGATCCCGGATCGACGAAACGACCGCCACCAATGACGGCCGGACGCACTTTGTGCAACGCAGCATATTTTAGCCTGGAGGGAAAGACCCCTGCGCTAAAAGCAGCTGATTTGGGCACCGGTCCGATCGGGCTCCGGCCACAGCGCGTCCATCGCCGCCGGCGTCATAGGACGCGAGCTATTGAGGCCGCCGATCGCCGCCCCGAAGTCCGGCCGGATGGTTTTTATACGGACCGTCATCGGCAATCCCTCCTCCAGTGCGCCGCGACCCGGCGGCGATTGACGTGGGTTGTGCTAACGTCCTTGAATCACGATGCGATCTTGGGGGGTGTCAATGGCTGACCACGGCGGGACGACGGGAATTGGCGCCCCGGTGCGGCGGCATGAGGATCTGCGCCTGCTCACCGGACTGGGCCGCTACAGCGACGACCTCACGCTGCCGGGCCAGGCCTACGCGGTGATGCTCCGATCGCCGCACGCGCACGCCATGATCGGAACGATCGATACGGCGGTGGCCGGCGCGGTGCCAGGCGTGCTGGCGGTACTGACCGGACGGGACATGATGGCGGATGGACTGCGGCCAATTCCGCATGCGGTCTGGTCGGGACATCCGGCGGAGATCCCGTTGCCGAACAGCGATGGATCGACCGCGTCGGGGCCGCCGCATTTCTGCATGGCGACAACCATCGCTCGCCATGTCGGCGACATCGTCGTGGTGGTGATCGCCACCAGCCTCACGGCCGCCAGGGACGCGGCGGAGCGGGTTATCGTTGAGTATGAAACCTTGCCGGCGGTGACACATGCGCCCCTCGCGGCACGCCCAGAAGCGGCACGCGCGTGGAATGAGGGGGCCTCGAATGTTTGTATCGACTCGGTATTGGGCGACGCGGCGGCGACCAATGCCGCGTTCAGTCGGGCCGCGCATGTCGTGCGATTTGACACCTGGGTGCAGCGGGTCGCGGGCGTGCCGATGGAGCCTCGCGCGGCGATCGGCGAATACGACCCGACGAACGGCAAATACACACTGCGCGCGGGGGCCGGCGGCGCGATAAGGCCGCGCAACGATCTGGCGGCGGTACTGGGCGTGCCCCAGGCCAACGTCCGCATGGTGATGCACGACGTCGGCGGCAATTTCGGCACTCGTGGCGCGTTCAATCCCGAATTCGCCCTGGTGGTCTGGGCTGCCCGCCGGATCGGGCGGCCGGTGAAATGGACCAGCGACCGCTCCGAGGCATTTCTGTGCGACTATCAGGCCCGCGATCTGGCGGTGACCGCGGAACTGGCACTGGATGCCGAGGGCACGTTCCTGGCGATGCGCTGCGACAACATGGTCAACCTCGGCGCGTATCCGGTCGGGTTCAGCCCGTTGCAGAAAGGCGCCGCCATCGTTTCCAGCATCTATCACGTGCCACTGGTAACCGTTCGAGCGCGCGGTGTGTTCACCAACACCGCGCCGACCCGCCCGTATCGCAGCGCCGGCCGACCCGAGGTCATGTATGTGATGGAGCGGCTGATCGATCTGGCCGCGCGACAAAGCGGCCTCGACCGCATCGCATTGCGCCGGCGCAATCTGGTGCCCGAAAGTGCGATGCCGTATCGAAACCCGTTCGGCATGACGTATGACAGCGGCGCCTACCATCAGGTCATGGAGACCGCGTTGCGTCTGGGTGATTGGACCGGCTTTCCGGCGCGCCGCGCACAGGCCGCGGCACGTGGCAAATGCCGCGGCATCGGTGTCGCCAATTACGTCGATACCGCGACCGGCGTGCCGCGCGAGCGGGCCGAGATCACGGTGAAACCTGAAGGCGTGGTAGAGGTGGTTGTCGGCACCGGCTCGCAGGGCCAGGGGCACGAGACAAGCTTCGCTCAGTTGATCAACGAATGGTTGGGCGTACCGAATGCGTGCGTTCAGTTGGTGACCGGGGATACCGATCGTGTGGTGTGGGGTGGCGGCGCGCACTCGGGTCGCGCGTTGCGTCTGGGCTCCATCGTGATGCACGCGGCGTCGTTCGAGATCATCGAGAAAGCCACCCGGATCGCCAGTCACGTGCTGGAGGCGGATCGATCCGACGTCGTCTTCAGTGAGGGACGCTTCACGGTCACCGGGACCGACCGCTCGATCGGATTGTTCGATGTCGCCGCGGCGGCGCTGACCCGCAACGATCTACCGGAGGACCTCGCCGGCGAGCTGGGGGCGATCAGCGACAAAACGATCGCGGAGGCAAGTTTTCCGTACGGCTGCCATGTGTGCGAGGTCGAGGTCGATCCCGAAACCGGCGTCGTCGAGATCGCACGTTACACCGCCGTCGACGATGTCGGCCGAGCGGTCAATCCGATGATCGTGCATGGCCAGGTGCATGGCGGCATCGCTCAGGGAGTCGGTCAGGCATTATGGGAGCAGATCGTGTACGACCGGAGCACAGGCCAGTTGCTGACCGGCTCGTTCATGGACTACGCAATGCCGCGGGCGTCGGGGCTGCCGTTTTACGTCACCGAACTTAGTGAAGTGCCATCGCCGACGCATCCATTGGGCATTCGGCCGGCGGGTGAGGGCGGCACCACACCGGCGCTCGGTGTCGTGATGAACGCCATCGTCGATGCGTTGTCGGTCTTTGGCGTCACGCACGTTGAAATGCCGGCAACTCCGGAACGCGTATGGCGGGCGATCGAGGCCGCCTCGCAAGGTGGCGTGGAGTAACCGGGACGTGCCGATTTATGTGATCAATCTCGACCGCGACCAGGAGCGGATGCGGCTGTTTTCCGAAACCAACGGGCATTTGGTGGAGTTCGTCCGTTTTTCCGCCGTTGATGGACGCGCGGCGGATCGAGCCGCCCTGCAACACGAAGGCATCATCAAAAGCGATCTGACTTACAACAATGGCCAGTTGGGGTGCGCGCTGTCCCACATCGCCTTGTGGCGGTTCGCCATCGCGGAGAACCGCGTCGTCACGGTCGCCGAGGACGACGTCATATTCGCGCACGACTTCGCTTCGGCGCATGAGGCGTTCGTGGCGCGGTTGCCCGAGGACTGGAGCATCGTGCTGTGGGGCTGGAATTTCGACCGTTCGGTGTGGGCGGAAATTCCCGAGGGGGTCGCGAAATCCACCCTGCAATTCGATCAGGACGCGTTGCGCGAGAACATCGAGATGTTTCGCCGGGCGGAGGTCGCCCATGCGCCGATCCGGCTGCGGCACGCCTTCGGCACCACGGCCTATACGGTGTCAACGGCGGGCGCCCGATCGCTGCTGGAAATGTGCGTGCCGCTCGGCCGGCGGTTCATTCATTTTGAGGGCTTTGGCATCGGGATTCCGAACAACGGCATCGATTGCATGATGAATACCGCGTATCCGAAACTGAAAGCCTATGCGTGCATGCCGCCTTTGGCGGTTTCGGAGAACCGGCAGGATATTTCCAATACGTATCGTATGTTTTAGTGTTTTTCGCGCGTGATGGCGCGGACGGCGGCGTCAGCAGGAATCGGCGGCTTCGACGTTGGTCCGGACGGCTCCCGGTAGGTCCCGAGCAAGCGATCCCAGAAGAAATCGATCACCGCGAAATTGGCGTTGGCATGGAGGTGGTGGACGAAATGCAGTTGCTGCTTGCGCCGAAACCATGCGAATCGTTCAAGATACGAACCGTCGATATGATACGCTTTGTCAAACCAGACATGGGCGTAAAACGACGCCCCCGCGCCCGCGGTCACCGCGATGAACAGCCCGAGCGGCAGGACGAAATATGCCGCCGCGCCGACGAGTAATACGGGGATATAAAAGTACGGCGTATTATTGCCTTCACTCCCCTCGGGAACCGTCGACGTGAGGTGACCTCTGGCGTACCGGGCATGATGGTAATTGATGTGGTTACGGAACAGGATACCACCAATCCGGCGATGGCCAAGCCAATAGTGCATGAGCGTCTGGCCGCATGACATGACCAGATGCGTGCTTATCGCCGCCCCCACGCAGAGCGGGAATTCGATCAACGACCATTGGAGCCATCCGATCATGATCGTTGCGGGCCCGCGAACTGGAGGCCAGGTGATACGGTTTCCGCCGCGCGGCCCGACGAGCCCGCGGGGGCATTTCGGTGGCGTGCCATGGCGACCATATGGCACGGTTGCTCCGGTATTGCACCTGGTGGCCCGATCATCCGCTGATTATCCCCCCGCCCCCGCCGAACCCATCCGTGGGGACAAAACCACCACCCCTGGCACTCTCATATGAAGAGTGCTAACAATGTCGGGTTGGCGACCTATATCTTGTCTTGGCGTGCCCAGGTCGATCGCCGAACGCCAAACTGCGCCGAATGCCAGACTTCCCCCATTTGTGGAGCATATCCCGTGAAATTCCGACCCCTGCACGACCGGGTGGTGGTGCGCCGCCTCGCCGCTGAAGAAAAGACGTCCGGTGGCATCATCATCCCCGACACGGCTCAGGAAAAACCGATGGAAGGCGAAATCGTCGCCGCCGGGCCCGGAGCCCGCGATGAGAAGGGCCACATCGTCGCCCTGGCGGTAAAGGAAGGCGATCGCGTCCTGTTCGGGAAGTGGTCCGGCACCGAGGTGAAGCTCGATGGCGAGGAACTCCTGATCATGAAGGAGTCCGATCTCATGGGCGTCATCGATGGCGTCGCCGCCGCGAAGAAAAAGGCGGCGTGATCGCGCCGTTAAACTGAATTCAGGAAGGAATTAAACATGGCCGCGAAAGATGTTCGCTTCGGCTCGGATGCCCGCCAACGCATGATGCGTGGCGTCGATACACTGTCCGAGGCGGTGAAAATCACGCTGGGTCCCAAGGGCCGCAACGTGATCCTCGATAAAAGCTACGGCGCGCCGCGGATCACCAAGGACGGTGTGACGGTCGCCAAGGAAGTCGAGCTTTCCGATAAGTTCGAGAACATGGGCGCGCAGATGGTGCGGGAGGTCGCGTCGAAGACCAACGACATCGCCGGCGACGGCACCACGACCGCGATCGTGCTGGCGCACGCGATCGTGCGCGAAGGCCTGCGGGCGGTTTCATCGGGTCTCAATCCGATGGATGTGAAGCGCGGCGTCGACAAGGCGGTAGTCGCTCTGGTCGCGGAACTGGCGAAGCGCAGCAAGAAGATCACCACCCCGGCCGAAACCGCGCAGGTTGGCACCATCTCCGCCAACGGCGACGGTGAGATCGGCAAGATGATCTCCGACGCGATGCAGAAGGTCGGCAACGAAGGTGTCATCACCGTCGAAGAAGCCAAGGGCACCCAGACCGAACTCGATGTCGTCGAGGGCATGCAGTTCGACCGCGGCTACATGTCGCCGTACTTCATCACCAACGCCGAGAAGATGAATATCGAACTGGATCAGCCATATATCCTGATCTACGAGAAGAAGCTTTCCGGCCTGCAATCCCTGCTGCCGCTGCTGGAGGCGGTCGCGCAATCGACCCGTCCCCTGCTGATCATCGCCGAGGATGTTGAAGGCGAGGCACTCGCGACGCTGGTGGTGAACAAGCTGCGTGGCGGTCTGAAGGTCGCCGCCGTGAAGGCGCCCGGCTTTGGCGATCGCCGCAAAGCGATGCTGGAAGATATCGCGGTGCTGACCAAGGGCGAACTGATCAGCGAAGAACTCGGCATCAAGCTGGAGAACGTCACCCTCGCCATGCTGGGCACCGCGAAGCGGGTGCTGATCGAGAAAGAGAACACCACGATCGTCGAAGGTGCCGGCAAAAAGCCCGACATTACCGCGCGCTGCAATCAGATCCGCGCGCAGATCGAGGAAACCACCTCGGACTACGATAAGGAGAAGCTGCAGGAACGGCTCGCCAAACTGGCCGGCGGCGTCGCGATCATTCGCGTCGGCGGCTCCAGCGAGGTCGAGGTGAAGGAGAAGAAGGACCGGGTCGATGACGGTCTGCACGCCACGCGCGCGGCGGTCGAGGAAGGCATTGTCCCCGGCGGCGGCGTTGCTCTCGCGCGGGCGTCGCTGATCCTGGCCAAACTCAAAGCCGACAACGACGATCAGCGCGTCGGGATCGATATCGTGCGCAAGGCGGTGCAAACGCCGCTGCGGCAGATCGCCGAGAACGCCGGCGAGGACGGCGCCGTGATCTCCGGCAAAGTGCTGGAGAAGGACGACTACAACTGGGGCTTCGACGCGCAGACCGGCGAGTTCAAGGACATGGTCAAGGCCGGCATCATCGATCCGACCAAGGTCGTGCGCTCCGCTTTGCAGCACGCCGCATCGATCGGGTCGCTGATGCTGACGACGGAAGCGATGGTCGCGGAACATGTGGAAAAGCCGGCTGAAGGCGATGGCTCCTCCACCAGCGATACGCGCTACCAGGGTCACTGAAAACGCGGCGCGGCGGTCGCGAAGCCGAACGGAATCGCGACCGCCACGTCCCTATAACCACTAAAGTATGCTTGTTGGGAGTTCGGACGCCGCATTCCCCGCCGTCATGGTCCGGACAAAAGCCGGCCCATGACGAACGGGCGACGGTTCCACACTGTCACGATCGCCATGAGACTCGACCCGACGATCTGCATCAGCATGCGCCATGGCAATCCTCGCATCAGGTCCACGGTGGCGATGACCATTGAGAAGGTTCCGCACATGGAACAAGACGATGCCGCTTTCAACGCGACAACCGCCCGCCTGCTCCGTCGCGAGGCGCTGCGCCGCGTCGCCGAGGAATTGAATTCAACTTCCGGACCCGGCCTCGAAAGCGTACTGGGCCGCATCTCCGCCGAAGTCACGGCGGAGGCCCTCGAAAAGCACACCGTCAAGGATGGCGAGACTACCCCTGAGCCGCCAGCGGCGCCGCGCCAATCTCATCCGTCCAAACCTTGAACCCGGTCAGCGTATTGAGGCCAAACGCATTGCTGAGCGGAACGTCGACGGCATCGCGGCCGCGGCCCACCAGGATGCGTCCGATCCGCGGCTCATTGTTACGTGGGTCAAACGTGTACCAGTTGCCGCCGAGATATGCCTCGAACCAGCCGGCGAAATCCATATCGGAATACGGCGGCGGCACACCGATATCGCTGAGGTAGCCCGTGCAGTAGCGCGCCGGAATGTTCATGCACCGGCACAGCGCCACCGCCAGATGCGCGAAATCGCGGCAGACGCCAACCCGTTCATGATACACCTCCCACGCGGTGCGGGTCGGGCGGGCGGCCATGTAATCGAACCTGATATGCGAGTGGACGAAATCGCAGATCGCCTGCACGCGTCCCCAGCCAGGCGGCGAATGTTCGAACAGACGCCACGCGGTTTCGGACAAATGATCGGTCTCGCAGTATCGGCTGCCGAGCAAAAACACCAGCACGTCGTCCGGCAGATCCTGCACCGCGAGCTGTGGCGCCGAGGGCACGACCGGATCGGGTTGACCGGTGTCATTGACGATCGCGGAACTCGCGATGCGAATTCTGCCGCGCGGCGCCACCAGACGGCTGCACCAATTGCCAAAACCGTCGCGATAGCCGTGCACCGCTACCGCCGGCTCGGTCGTGACATGGTCCGGTGCGACCAGGTCGGCCACACGCGAGTGATGCACGTTCAGTAACAGCATCATTGGCGTCGGTTGGACGCAATCGTAGATCAGCTCGTAGCCGACTCGGATTTGCATGGCGCACCCTTGACGAAAACCTGGGGTTGAAAGCTCGGGCCAGGAAATTTGGGCGTCCGGCTGAGGGTTTCGATCATGCCGATCGTCAACCAGGTGCCGGATCGTGACTCGGTGGCTCCTCCAAGGCGCTCCACCATGTCATCGCGTGTATCAGATTTCCGCCGTCCGCCATACGATTTTGTGACGATCTTCAGCGGGATTGGCGGTATTTCTCGCGCCCCGCCGGTCAGGTTCGCCTGCCGCCCGCTTCACCACGACCACCCGCTTCATCATGGATCGAGAAACCCCACCATGGCTCGCGAAACCATCTATCTTGTTCAGGCATACACCCAAGGCAAACGCGCGCGATTGAACGCGGACACGCCGATCCGCTGTAAATCGACGGAATCCGCGCTGAAAACCGCCGAGCGCCTGGGAACAACGAAAGTCGGCGTTGTCGCGTTCTCAACGTCCGGCGACGCCGAACTGGGCGAATATGACGATGAACCGGTCGTATTCTTCAAAATTGGGCGGCTTCCCGCCCAGTTCCAGGACCAATAAGACGCGGCGTGGCCCGCTGGCCTTGCATATTGGTCGCACCATCCGCACATAGGGTGTGGGTTTCCCCCTCACATTTCAGGAAAATATCGTGGCAACGCCCGACGTGACCGCTCTGCAGCGATCCGATCTGAACCAGTTCCTGTTCGCCGACATCGGCACGGAAGCGAATGGCACGACATTGAGCGTCATGTCCGTCTTCGCGCGCCGCGGGTCAGATCCATGGACCGAAGCGGGCCGCTTGGCCGGACTGCCGAAGGCCGAGGCCGCGGACAGTCTGGCGCGCATGATCGCCACCATGCCGAAAACGCTGTGGGCGCTGCCCGAGGCGATTATCATCTCCGGGCGCCTGATTGGTTTGTTACCGGCACGACCGATCGTCGGGATCAGCCAGATCGCGCACCGGTGGCCAACCAACCAGATTGCTCTGGTGTGCGCCTGCATAGCACTGGTCGCCGCGTTCGCCGTCATGATGCTGCACCAATAACCGCCGCGGGTCGCGCACAACGTATCGATCACAGAAGGGTTCCATCCATGTCATCCTCAACAGCGTCAGCCTTACCGGGCGATGAGCAGAACCAGCCGGACATCGAAGCCGACCGCCAGGCCGATGCGATGAAAGATCAACTGCGCAAGGACGTCGCTTCCTGGACGGCCTCACGCGGCGGTGAGGCACCGGTACTGGGCGCCGCCCGCTCCGCCACGCCGGTTGGCAGGCCGGCCGCCTCACCGCCGGCCGCGCGGGCCACCCGGCATAAAGCGAAAGCAGTGGACACCGCGAAGCCGGTCGAGGTTAAGAAGCAGCCGTTCAGGATGTCGTACGACGGCACCACGGACAAAGATTACATCGCGCAACGAATTAAACTCGGCGCGCGGTGATCTGACGATACCGTAACGACACCGGCCTTGTCACGGGGATGACGGTCGGGACGACGATGAGATTTGCAAACTCCCTCCGGGCCAGCGAAAACACTCCCTGACCATCGAATATGGGGGGAAATATCGTGATCGCGATCCTGATCCGCGCCTTGGCCGCGGCGTGTTTGGTGCTGGCCGCCGTGGAGGCCCGGTCGGGGCAAGTCCAGGCGGCGACCGTCTGGGAATGCTATGTCTATAATCCGGTGGCGACGCAGCCCTCGGTGCAGGCCATCCAGCGTCTCATCGACACCGTGAAAACGCAGACCAACGGGGAGCTGGAGATCAACCTCCACCTCGGCGGCAGCCTGCCAATCAAGGCCGACGGCATCACCGCCGCCGTCTCCGACAACGTCGTGCAACTGGGCGATGACGGTTTCGCCACCGGCACCATCCCGATCAGCGCCATCATCCGCCTGCCGATGCTGCTACAATCCCCGCAAGACCTGGATAAGGCGATGGCCATTCTCCGCCCGCATCTCGACGCCGCCTATGGCAAGCGCGGCATCGTCGTGCTCGGCCAGTATTCCTATCCGTTCCAGGTCCTGTGGGGGCGCAAGAAGATCACGTCGCTGGCCGACATCAAGGGTTCCAAGCTGCGCGTCACCTCGGTCGAGCAGGGCGAGTTCATCCGCCGCTTCGGTGGCATTTCGCTGACGATCGGCGCGCCGGATGTCGCGGCGGCGCTCGACCGCGGCCTGGTGGAGGGCGTGCTGACCGCGAGTTCCGGTGGCGGTCTGGCGTGGCACGATCTGCTGAAATACCGCTACGCTTTCCCAACGTCATATGTGAACTCGACCATCGTCGTGAACCAGGAAGCACTGGAAAAACTGCCGCCCGCGACCCAGAAAATTATCCGCGACGCCGGTGCCGAGGCCGCCACATGGGCCACGGTCGAAATGAAACGCGTGGAGGACGAAATCACCGCGCGCTTCAGCAAGGAAGGCATGACCCTGTCCGACGCCACACCCGAGGAGATCAAGGAAGCGACCGAACGCATGCGCTCCTACTGGGATGAATGGGCCACGAAGCACAGCCCCGAGGCCGTGGCGACCCTGAAGGAAATCCGCGCCGCCGTGGGTCGCTGATCATGCCGGATCCGGAGTTTCCGGGCGAAGAACAGGAGGCGGCGTTCCATCCCGCCCCCTCCTGGATGGAAAAAGGCTGCATGCTGATCTGTGAGATCGGCATCGTTGTCATGGCGGTCATCGTCCTGGTCGAGATCGTCACCCGCAACCTGTTCGGCTTCTCCTTCGAAGCCTCCGAGGAACTGGGCGGTTACATCATCGTCGGCATTTCCTTTCTCAGTCTGCCGGTGTGTCAGGTCTATCGTTCCTATCACCACGTGCAGTTCGTGCAGGAGAGGCTCGGCCCGCGCATAAGGGCGGCGTCGCATGTGCTGTTCGATGTCCTGTCGCTGGGATTTTGCTTGTTGCTGGTCTGGCAACTGACCCGCTTCGTGATGCAATCGTACCGCAGCGAGGACGTGGCGATGACCTTGCTCGCCACGCCGTTGTGGATCCCACAGGCGCTGATGCCGCTAGGTGCGCTCGCGGCGTCGGCGTCGCTGACGCGCACGCTGATCGGCAATGTCCGTCGCTTGCTGGCTGCGAGGCGCTGAACGATGGAACTCGCATTCCAGTTGATCTTCTCGTTCGGCGTGTTCCTGCTGCTGCTGGCCGCCGGCATGGCGGTGCCCTTCGCAATCGCGGTGCCAGGCGTGCTGTACCTGTTGATGCAGCACGGCCTGTCCGAGTTGAAAGGCATCGGCCTCGTCACCTGGGGCAGCATGAACAGCTTTACCCTGACCGCCATCCCGCTGTTCATTCTGATGGCCGAGCTGATGCAGCGCAGCGGTCTGTCGTTCCGGATCTACCGAGGCCTCGCCAAGGTCGTCTCACGCCTGCCGGGCGGATTGTTGCAAACCAACATCGTTGGCTGCGCGCTGTTCGCATCGATCAGCGGGTCGTCAGTCGCGACGGCGGCGTCGATCGGCGGCGTCGCGTTGCCGCAACTGGTGCAGCGCAATTACGACCGGCGGCTGTCGGCCGGCTCGCTGGCCGCGGGCGGGACGTTGGGGATCCTGCTGCCGCCGTCGATCGCGATGATCATCTATGGCTCGTTCACCGAGACCTCAGTGGCGAAGCTGTTCATGGCGGGCGTGCTTCCCGGTGTCATGCTGATGCTGATGTTCATGACCTACATCGCCGTGCGCTCATTCTGGAGCGGCGCGGTGCCGCGAGGGGCCGCGCCGGAGCTGACCTCGGCGCTGACCGCGGCCACGGATATCGTCCCCTTCGCGCTGCTGATCGGCGGCATCATGGGCAGTATCTATGCCGGTTGGGCCACCCCCACCGAGGCCGCGTCCGGCGGTTGCACCTTCGCACTGATCCTGTGCCTGATCTGGGGCGACCTCACCTGGAGTCGTTTTGTCGAGGCGATGCACCGGACGGTGCAGGTGGTCGGCAACCTGATGTTCATTATCTATTCAGCCTACATCTATGCATACGCGATCGGTGTCGCGGGCGTCGGTGAGCACGTGACCTCCTGGCTGGTGGGGCTGCATTTGTCGCACCTGCAATTCTTCGGCGCGCTGTTCGTACTTTACACGGTGCTCGGGTGCCTGGTGGAAAGCATCGGCATGATCGTGATCACCGTGCCGCTGATCTATCCGGTGCTTGGCAGTTATGGCATCGATCCGATCTGGTTTGGGGTGATCCTGGTGCTTTACGTGGAACTCGGCCAGATTTCGCCACCGATCGGGATCAACCTGTTCGTCATTCAAAGCATCTGGGATGGCGAACTGAGCGACGTCGTGATGGGAACGATCCCGTTCCATATCATCATGTTCGTGCTGCTGTTCCTGCTGACCGTGTTTCCGCAACTGGCGCTGTGGCTGCCGGGACGGATGTAGCGAGGTTCAAATGCACCAGGTCCGGACCGGGGCGAAGCCGTTGAACGCCACCGACGCGTAGCTCGACGTATAAGCGCCGGCCGAGTTAAAATCCACATGATCGCCCGCCGTAAGAGTGAGTGGCAGTTCGTACCCCGCCCGCTGGTAAATGATGTCCGTGCTGTCGCAGGTCGGACCGGCCAGTATCACCCTTCCCGTCGGATCGCCGTCACGCGAGGTCCGAATGCGGTACTCAATCATCTCCCCCTGCGTTTCCGGAAGCCCGTTATAACGGCCGGCGTCGAGATAAATCCAGCGATGCCCGCCCGGATGCGGACGCTCCGCCGCCAGAACGACCTCGCAGCGCAGTACGCCCGCGTCGCCGACCATGTAGCGGCCGGGCTCAAGCAGCATATGCGGCCTCGCCGTGCCGAACTCCCGGCCCAACGCGGTGTTGATCACCTCGGCGTAACGTTCCAGCGCGGGAACCGCCGACCGGTAGTGCGCCGGAAGCCCGCCGCCCAAATTGAGCAGCGACAGCGCGATCCCCTGCCGCGCGCAGGCGTGAAATATCGCCGCGGCATGGGCGATCGGTGCCTCCCATTGATGCGGATCGGTCTGTTGCGATCCAACATGAAACGACACGCCGACGGGGCGTAAGCCAAGCGTCCGTGCCCTGACCAGCAGATCGATCGCGGTTTGCTGATCACAGCCAAATTTATGGGTCAACGGCCATTCCGCGCCGGTGTTGCGCACCAGAAGACGGCAGAACACCCGCGCTCCCGGCGCCGCCCGCGCCAGCTTCGCAAGCTCCGGCTCGCAATCGAATGCGAACAGATCGATCCCTTCCGCGAACGCCGCGGCGACATCGGTTTCGCGCTTGATGGTGTTCCCATAAGACAACCGACCGACAACCACGCCACCCCCGCGGCATCGTGCCATCTCCCCTGGGCTTGCCAAATCGAAACAACATTCCAGCTCCGCCAATGCCGCGATGACGTCAGGGGCCGGATTCGCCTTGACGGCGTAATAAATCGACATGTCGGGGAACTGCGCTCGCAACGCATGAAACCGCGCCCGGACGATGTCCAGATCGATCACGACGCACGGCGTCGGAGGCATCGCCTTGGTGAGGAATTCGTCGATCCGGCGAATCGAACCGGTCATCCGAACCTGCCGGTAACGTAGTCCTGGGTATGCCTGTTGTCGGGATGCACGAAGATCTTTTCGGCCGTGCCGAATTCAACGATCTCACCGAGATACATGAACGCGACATAATCGGAAACACGTGCCGCCTGTTCCATGTTGTGCGTGACGATGACGATGCAGTAATCCTTGCGCAACTCATCGAGGAGATTCTCGATTTTCAGGGTTGAGATCGGATCCAGCGCGGAGCACGGCTCATCGAACAGCAAAATCTCGGGCTCCAGCGCGATGGCGCGGGCGATGCACAGACGTTGCTGCTGACCGCCGGACAGGCGCGAGCCGCTTTGTCGCAGAATGTCCTTCACCTCGTCCCACAGCGCGGCGCGGCACAGCGCCACCTCCACACGATGACTCATCTCAGCCTTGGACAAACGATGATGCAGGCGAATGCCAAAGGCGACATTTTCGAAGATCGACAACGGCAGCGGATTGGGCTTCTGGAACGTCATGCCGATGCGGGCCCGTAGCCGCCTCACGTCGATTGCCGGGCTCAGAATATTCTCGCCGTCGATCATGACCTCGCCGGTCGCATGGTGATCCGGATACAGATCGAAGATGCGATTCAGCACACGGATCAGCGTCGACTTGCCGCAGCCGGAGGGCCCGATAATCGCCGTGACGCGGCGGTCTTTCAAACTCAGGTTGATCCCCTTCAGGGCCCGCACCGCGCCATAGTGGAAATTGAGATCTCGGATCGCGATCTTCTCAACCTCCTGGTCTACGCCCGCATGCCAACGCCACGCGGGCACGTTGGCGTGGTCCATCCGGGAACCAGGTGCGCCGGCTGATGACAATGCGGCCGGCGTGACGTTATTCATCGTGATCCCCTCATATGTGCTTTGGGCCGATGTCGATGGCGATCGGGCTCAACCGCTGATTGCCAGGTTCTGATCATCGCCAGTTCACGCTCGGGCCGCTCGGTCACCACGGTCAGCTGGCCGGGATAGACCGCGCCATCATTGCCGTCGATCGACAGATAATCGCCCTCCGCCAGAATCCGGCCGCCGATCCGTACTGTCCTCGCCGCCATATCCACCATCATCCCTGGACAGGACACCAGGCACACTTTGGCGAGCTGTCGCGCCACCACCGCGGCGTGCGAGGTGCGGCCACCGGTCGCCGTCACGACCCCTTCGGCCACGGCCAGCCCGTCGATGTCGGCGGTCGATGTTTCATGCCGCACCAGAATCGCCTTCTGGCCCGCGGCGGCCATCCGTTGTGCCGCGGCCGCATCGAGCGCGATCGCACCACACGCCACACCGATACCCGCCACCTGAGCGATCGCCAGCGGCGACGGCACCGGCGGTGCGAAACGCGTGCGTGTCGCAAGCGCGAGGTCGATCTCCGCGAGCCGGGGCAGTACCTCCGCGGGCTGGCAAAGTCCTTCTTCGACCATGTCGACGGCGATTTTGACGGCAGCCCAAGGTGTGCGTTTGGCGTGACGGGACTGGAGGAAATACAGGGCGCCGGATTGCACGGTGAACTCGAAATCCTGCGCGTCGCCGAACAACAGTTCAAGTTCGTGGCAGAACAGTGCAAGTTGCATCCAGGTCTCCGGCAGTGTCGCGCGCAATCGTTCGTTGTCGCGCAGCACCTGACGGCCCGCGACGACGTCTTCACCCTGGCCGTTGAACTGGAAGTCGCAATAAAGTTTGTGCGCGCCGGTCGCCGGGTCGCGCGTGAAACCAACGCCGGCGCCGGATTTTCCGCCGGCGTTGCCATAGACCATCGTCTGAATGGTCACCGCCGTGCCGACGCTATCAGGTATTCCTTTGAGCCTGCGGTAGGTTTTGGCTTTGGGCGCGTCCCACGAACGAAACACCGCCTCGACCGCTCGCGCCAGTTGCGTGCGCGGATCGGTGGGGAACGGTTCGCCGGCCAGGTCCTGGTAGCACCGCAGCATCAGGTGGGTCAGGTCGCGCAGGGTGCGATAGTCCAGATCGCGTTCGTTGTCCGCGCCGGCAGCGGCCTGGGCATCGCGCACCAACGCGTCGAAGGGTGCGACAGCCAGCCCGGAGACCACCTCCGCGAAACCCTGGATCAGGCGGCGAAAACTGTCCCACGCGAGGCGCGGATTGCCGGTCAGACGGATCAACCCCTCGACGGTGTCGGGGTTCAGGCCGACATCCAGCACGGTTTCCATCATGCCCGGCATCGAGAACGCGGCACCGGAGCGAACCGAAACCAGCAACGGCCGGCGGGTGGAGCCAAAGTTCAGGGTAGTGGCGGCTTCGACGCGCGTGATGCCTTTGGCGAGGCTGGCGCGCAACGCTTCGGCATTGGCCGCGGTGTCACGCGGCAGACCGCACCACAAGGCGGGCAACACGAAACCTGGCGGCACCGGCAGGCCCGCCGCCGCCATGCGCATCAGATTGAATGCCTTATTGCCAACCTCCGCCACGCCGCCCGGAGGAAGCTTCTCATTGGGCAGGATGACGTAAAGCGAGGGAACGTCAGCCACCGAGTACCTCTCCGAGCACGTGGCCGCGCAACGCGAGACTGGCGTGTTTCAGCGCGTCCATCGTCTCCTCGAGGCCATCACTGATCACCGTGTAAAGGTGCAGTTGCCGAAAGTCCTTCGACTGCTGGATGGCGAGCGTGGTCAGCCGGCGCTGCGCGTCGTCGGCCTGATGTTCCAACGCCGCCACGCGGTCGATCGCGGTGAGAAAGTCGTCGGTGTCCTCACGCGACCCCGGCCGGGTGACGTGAGCGGCGTGACTGAGCGCCTTGATCCATTCCTGTACGCCGTCCACGGTCAGCGCGGCGAGGCTCCGCAGCGCGTCCAGCACCTCGCCGCCCAGTGCTTCGTGGCCGCCCGGTGCTTCGTGGCCGCCCGGTTCTTCGTGACAGATGGTTCCGCTCGCCAGAAGGACCAGCAGAAAGGCGACGTCTTCCAGATGATCCGCCGCATCGTCGGCGGTCTCCAGCAGCGTGCGGAATACAATACGATCGGGCCGGCGGCGGGCGGCCTCGCGCGCCGCGACGACCAGCAGGTCGGCGTCATGTTCGAAGCGGCGGGCGCGATCGGCGCGTTTGCCGAAGCCGCCGTCGGAGGTTCCCGCCGCCAGCACGCCATCTTGCACCAGCGCGGCGATTTCGAAGATCAGACCGGCATGGTCCGCCGCGACGCCCAATAAGCGGCGTTCGTCGTCGCTGAAATATCGTTGCAGTTCGGCTCTGATGCGATCCGCGATCAAGGCGTGCGACTGGCCTTCCAGGAGGCCGTGCGCGGCAGCGCTCAGTACGAACTGGATAAACGCGACGGCCGGCGCCTCGCCAAGCACATCGCACAGCCGGTCGCCGAAATGCATCGCGGTGTCCGCGGTCGCCTCAATGGCCTCATTGATCGCGCGAGCGCCGCCGATTTCCAGAAATCCACGATGACCGGCATCGTTGTGAGCAGCCCAGAGCAACACGTCCAACCGCTGTGGGCCTCGCAGGAATGCTCGCAACTGCTTGCGGGTCTTGTTCCAGTCGATCAGAAACACCAGCCGGGAACCAAGGAATTCGAGGAACCGCGCGCAATCCGTTGCATCCGCCGCCTGGAACGAACCGGTGACCAACTGAAACGGCATGCCCTCGGCCAACGTCGTTGCCCGCGCCGTGCGCTCGTCGCCCCACGAGAGCTTCATGGGCGCCAGCATGTCCCGCAAGAAGCGCACGCGCTCGGGGTGAACGTCGCTGTAGGTGACCGTCACGGTCAGTGCCTCGACATGGATCACGATGACATGGGCGTCCGTGGTTCCGATATCGTTCTGGATGATCAGCCGCTCCCCGGCGCGTGTCGCGGTCGTGCCGAGGCCGGGATGATTGAATTTCAGCGCGGCGGTTCGGTTCACGCCCGCCATGAACGCTTTGACTTTGGGTTTGTCGGCGTCCTCAAGGCCGTAGACGGAGGCGCCGTCCAGCACTTCCTCCGCCAAAGCGGCCTGTAGCGCGTTCAGTTCCTTGTGCAGGTCCATGACGAGCCGATGCAGACTGTCCTTGCCCTTTTGCCGCCCCGATTGCGTGATCGCCGTGACATCGGCGGCGGTCAGGCAATCGTCCGCCGCCGCGGGCAAGGCATCCAGCAGGGGCTGCAACCGTTCATTATAGCCGGATTTTCCCACTGCCGCGACCGGATCGCTCATGATGCGCATTTCGTCGGCGATACACCGCATGACATTGCCGGCGCCTGGCAAATGATACAACCCGGATCCGCGCCGCGCGGTTTCCACCATGGCATCGAGGGTGGTGTCGGCGACCCCGGCGGCGAGCCGCTCACGCTTCAGGCCGGCGGCGGACTGTGCCGGATGATCCGCGTGACTGACCGCCATTTGCAGCAGGGAGAAGTAGTATTTCACCCGGTCATTCGCCGCCAGCGCGTCACTCAGACCTGAGGCGCGTCGCAGTTCCGTCATACCCATGGCTTCGAGAACGCGGCTTTTCATGATCATGGGTTCCCAGATGAATCGCGCTCTTATCCATGGGAGAGCGCCACCGCGACATTGACGTGCATCAACGGAAGCATTTTCAAATTGGGCGATGACGGCGGCGTTCGAGACAGTGTCATACAACAGTCATCAATTGGTCATTAAACGGGCAAGGTCCATACCGGCGATGCAAGCCACCAGCTAAACCCAACCCGAGCTAAACACGGGCAACACCCATCGCGCAACGAGGCATCATCAAATGGCAACGCGTGAGCTTCAGGTCGTATCAGGCACGGTGATCGCGTGCCGGCTGTTCGACATCGCTGATTCCATCGACCTGGCGGAGGCGGAAGCGCTGTGGGGCCAACAACCACGAGCCGGCCTCACGCGGGGCCGCCTGGTCTCCACTCCGTCGAAAGCCGTGGCGTTCGGCGTCGCGCCGCTGGATATCCCGCTGGAGCCGGTTCAACTGCGATTGGATGGCATCGATCATTGGGCCAGCGCGACGGCCCGGCTGTACGACTTCGGCGTGACGCGCCTGGCGTTGCACATTCCGGCGGACAATCTGTCGTGGACCGGCTTCACCCGGCGTCTCATCGCGGTCGATCGCCATGTCGGGCCCGCCGCCGGGGCGCCGGTGTGGGCCACGCTGCTCGATCACGTGCGTCAGACATTCGCCAGCACCTTGCTCCGTCCCACGCGGGAGATGTTGGAGGAAGACTACCTCATCGGCACGGTTCGCGCCTTCGATGAGACACCCGACGCCGAGGCATTGCTACAGCGTATCGATCTGGTGCCGCTGCTGTCCGGCGAGGAGCGGCCGTTGTCCGAAAGCACGCGCCGCGATTTGCTGCGCCAGCGGTTTTCCTGGTACACTGACGATCTGGTCGTGATGACCTGGGACCGCGCCTTCATTTATGAGCCGCGCGGTAACTCCGACGTCATGGATGTGCTGGACGTCGCCAACGCGCAGTTGCTGGAAATGCGTTACTACGATCAGCTGCTGGATGCCGAGTTGCCAAATATGTATGATTTGGTGCAGGCGATGCAGCGCGCGCGTCCGCTGTTGGGCTCTCGCCGCTTCGCCAATCTGGCGCGGCGGTTCTATACACTCGTGGCCGAGGTAACGGAACTGCGGGAGAAGGTGGATAACGCTCTTCAGGTTACCGAAGACGTATATCTGGCGCGTATCTACACCGCGGCGCATGACCTGTTCCGCGTCGGCTCGGTCAATGCCGCGGTGGACCGCAAACTGGCGATCATCCGCGACACGTATACCGCCTTGTACGACGAAGCGTCGGCTGCGCGGTCAACCCTGATGGAAGCCGCGATCATCGTGCTGATCGTGATCGAGGTCGTTCTGGCCCTGCCACGTCCCTGACACGGTGCCACGAATCATCGCGGGGACCGGTCAATATCGCATGCGATGCCGGGTTCAACCTGACAGGCGAATGCCACCACGCTTCTATCGGATCATCCGGGATGCCAGGATGTCGATGCCAGTCCGCATCCCGCCCAGAGGAGAGTCCAAATGCCCACCTTCAACATTGGCTTCGTGATTTTTCCCGACCTGACGCAGCTCGATTTCACCGGACCGTTGCAGGTGCTCAATCGGCTGCCGGACTCGAAGACCCATATCGTCGCGAAGTCGCTCGATCCGGTGCCGAGCGACTGCGGGCTCGGCCTTGTCCCAACCACGACGTTCCGGGATTGTCCGCGTCTCGATCTGATCTGCGTGCCAGGTGGTTTCGGTGTCGTGAAGGCGATGACCGACCGCGAAACCGTCGACTTCGTGAAACGCCAGGCGGAGCATGCGCGGTATATCACGTCGGTCTGCACCGGCGCATTCATCCTCGGCATGGCCGGCCTGCTGAAGGGACGCCGGGCCACCACGCATTGGGCTTACACGGATTTGCTGTCCAGCGTGGGGGCGACGTTCGAGAAGGCGCGCGTCGTGTGGGATGGCAACGTGATCACCGCCGGAGGCGTGACCTCGGGGATCGATTTCGCACTGCGGATCGCGGCCGGGA
This sequence comes from uncultured Acetobacteraceae bacterium, assembly GCA_937902425.1. GTDB lineage: Bacteria > Pseudomonadota > Alphaproteobacteria > Acetobacterales > Acetobacteraceae > Rhodopila. The sequence continues at coordinate 62,461 of CALFNB010000065.1, forward strand.
TCGCCGGGGACGAGGTGGCTCAATCGATCCAGCTCAGCATCGAGTACGATCCCGCGCCGCCGTTCGCCTCCGGGCATCCGGATCGCGCCCCGGCGGCGATCAGGCAGCGTCTGGATCCGATGTTTTCAAAGCGGCGCGCGGCTTACCGGGACGCCCTGACGATGTAAGGCGCGGCCCTGGAGTCAATAATCATCACGCCGCTGGACAGTCGTATCAATTCATCACAAGGTCTTGCACGCCCGGCTTCATCGCCGGGCAATTGTCGTGAGAAGGAACCAATGGCACTGCGCGAATTCTTTATCGAACGCGACATCCCTGACGTCGGCTCGTTGGAGCGCGAACAGCTACGTGGCGCGGCGGCGAAATCCAACGAGGTGCTGCGTCAGCTTGGGCCCGACATTCAGTGGCTGGAAAGCTTCGTCGCGCCGAACAAGACGTTCTGCGTTTATCTCGCGAAAGATGAGGACATCATTCGCAGGCATGCCGAAATCAGCGGCTTCCCGGCGACGAAAATTACCGAGGTCCGCAAGATGATCGATCCCTCGACCGAACAGGCGGCGTAGCACCGGCCGGTCGTCATCGCCCTCCCGCGGCCCGTTCGGGGAAGGGCGATGACAACCAGTTATTTCATTGCCTTCTGCAAATTATCGTCCAGTTTCGCCAGGAACGCCTGGGTGTTCATCCAGGGCGCGTCGGCCCCGATCAGCACCGCCAGATCGCGGGTCATGTTCCCCGCCTCGACGGTTTCGATGCAGACCTTCTCCAGCGTCTCCGCGAACGCCGTCACGTCCGGCGTGTTATCGAACCTGCCGCGGTAGATCAGCCCGCGAGTCCAGGCGAAGATCGAGGCGATCGGGTTGGTCGACGTCTCCTTGCCCTGCTGATGCTGACGGTAATGCCGCGTGACCGTGCCATGCGCCGCCTCGGCCTCGACCTTGGTGCCGTCCGGGCTCAGCAGCACCGACGTCATCAGGCCAAGCGAGCCGAAGCCCTGCGCCACTGTGTCCGACTGCACGTCGCCGTCGTAGTTCTTGCAAGCCCAGACATAGCCGCCGTTCCATTTCAGCACACAGGCGACCATGTCGTCGATCAACCGGTGCTCGTACGTCAGGCCGCGCTTGTCGAACTCCGCCTTGAACTCGTTCTGGTAGATCGTCGCGAAGATGTCCATGAAGTAGCCGTCATAGGCCTTCAGGATGGTGTTCTTGGTGGAGAAGTACAGCGGCCAGCCGCGCATGATGGCGCAGTTGAAGCTGGCGCGGGCGAACCCCTCGATCGACACGCGGGTGTTGTGCATGGCCATGATCACGCCGTCGCCCGCGCCGAACTCATGCACCTCCAATGTCTGCATCGGGCTGCCGTCGGCCGCCTGAAACGACAATGTCGCCTTGCCTGGGCCGGGGATCTTCATCTCCACCGCGCGGTAGACGTCGCCATAGGCATGCCGCCCGATAACGATCGGTTGCGTCCAGTGCGGCACCAGCCGGGGCACGTTCTTGCAAATGATCGGCTCGCGGAAAAAGGTGCCGTCCAGAATGTTGCGCGGCGTGCCGTTCGGGCTGCGATACATCCGCTTCAGGTTGAATTCCTTCACCCGGGCGTCGTCCGGGGTGATCGTCGCGCACGTCACGCCGACGCCGTATTGCGCAATGGCGTGGGCGGCATCGACCGTAACCTGGTCGTCGGTCTTATCGCGGTGTTCGATGCCCAAACAGGTGGCCCGTCGCGGGTCATGAGGATTTCGGGCGGGCCGTCGTGCTGTCGATCCTGTGGGGCGCGCTCAGCGATGATTATCGGTCGCCCAGATGCCCGGACTGGCCGGGCATCTGGGGAATGTCGGTTCGCGGTTCATTCTCATCTCCGGGAGAGGATGCGGGCGAGAGGCCGCCCCCGCTTGCCCTTCCCACACGCCGATGCGACAAGGCGCCGACTTTGTGAATCGTTGAACTCAGCCGAAACCAGCCCGGCGCGCAGAGGTGCAAGCATGTCAGATCTCGAAATCGTTTGGACAAAGGTCGACGAAGCTCCGGCGCTCGCGACGTACTCCCTGCTGCCGATCGTCGAAGCCTTCACCGGCATGGCCGGCGTGACGATGAAGCTGAAGGACATTTCGCTGACCGGCCGCATCCTCGCCAATTTCCCCGAGAAACTGACGCAAGCGCAACGGATCAACGACGAACTCGCCGAACTTGGCCAACTCGCGATGCGGCCCGAGGCCAACATCATCAAGCTGCCCAACATCTCCGCCTCGATCCCGCAGCTCAAGGCCGCGATCAAGGAGCTACAGGGCAAGGGTTACGACGTGCCTGACTATCCGGACAACGCCGCGACGGACACCGAGCGCGACATCCGGTCCCGCTACGGCCGCGTGCTCGGCAGCGCCGTCAACCCGGTGTTGCGCGAGGGCAATTCCGACCGCCGCGCCGCCGGCGCCGTGAAGCAATACGCCCGCGACAATCCGCACAAGATGGGCGCCTGGAGCGCGGACTCCAAATCGCATGTGGCGTACATGTCGGGTGGGGACTTCTACGGCTCGGAAGTCGCGACCACCGTCGCGGCGGCGACCAATGCCCGCATCGAGTTGGCCGGCGCCGACGGCGCGGTCACGGTGCTGAAGGCGAAAACGCCGCTGCTGGCCGGGGAGATCATCGACGCGTCGGCGACGAGCCGCGAGGCATTGCGCGCATTCTACGCCGAGCAGATCGAGGACGCCAGGAAACAGGGCGTGCTGTTCTCGCTGCACCTGAAGGCGACCATGATGAAGATCTCCGATCCCATCGTGTTCGGCCATTGCGTTGCCGTCTTCTTCGCCGATGTGTTCCGGAAGCACGCCGCCACGCTCGCGCGTATCGGCGTCGATCCCGACAACGGCATGGCCGATCTCCTGACCAGGATCGAAACGCTGCCGGACGCCGAAAAGGCAGCGATCAAGGCCGACATCGCGGCCACCTACGCGCAACGGCCCGGCCTCGCCATGGTCAATTCCGACCGGGGGATCACCAACCTGCACGTGCCAAGCGATGTGATCGTCGACGCTTCGATGCCGGCGATGATCCGCGAATCCGGTCGCATGTGGGGCGCCGACGGCAAGCTGCACGATGTCAAGGCCGTGATTCCGGATCGCAGCTACGCGCGCTTGTATCAGACGGTCATCGAGGACTGTAAGGCGCACGGCGCGTTCGACCCGAAGACGATGGGCTCGGTTCCGAACGTGGGGTTGATGGCGCAGCAGGCCGAGGAATACGGCTCGCACGACAAGACGTTCGAAATTCCCGCCGACGGCACGGTCCGCGTGATCGCCGACGACGGCAAGGTGCTGCTGGAGCGTCCGGTCGAGACCGGCGACATCTTTCGGATGTGCCAGGTCAAGGACGCGCCGATTCAGAACTGGGTCGAGCTCGGGGTGCGCCGCGCGCGCCTCACCAACACCCCGGCGGTGTTCTGGCTGGACGCCCAACGCGCGCATGACGCCCAGGTGATCGCCAAGGTCGAGACATACCTGAAGGAGCAGGACACCTCTGGGCTTGACATCCGCATCCTGGCGCCGATCGAGGCGATGAAGTTCTCGCTCGATCGCATCCGCGCGGGGAAGGACACGATTTCCGTCACCGGCAACGTGCTGCGCGATTATCTGACCGATCTGTTCCCGATCATGGAGCTCGGCACCTCGGCCAAGATGCTGTCGATCGTTCCGCTGATGGCGGGCGGCGGGTTGTTCGAGACCGGAGCCGGCGGCTCGGCGCCCAAGCACGTGGAGCAGTTCCAGCAGGAAGGCTATCTGCGCTGGGATTCGCTCGGCGAGTATCTCGCCTTGGGCGCCTCGCTCGAACATCTGGCGCAGACCCACGAGAACGCCGACGTGCGGGTTCTCGCCGAAACGCTCGACACCGCCAACGGCGAGATCCTGAAATTCAACCGCTCACCCGCGCGCAGGGTCGGCGAAATCGACAATCGTGGCAGCCATTTCTACCTGGCACTCTACTGGGCGCAGGCGCTGGCCGCGCAGAGCAAGAGCGCAATGCTGCAAGCCCGCTTCAAGAAGCTGGCCGAGACGCTCGCGGCCAACGAGGCCAGGATCAATGCCGAACTGATCGCCGCGCAGGGCAAGCCGGTGGACATAGGCGGTTACTACCTGCCCGATCCGGCCAAGGTATCGGCGGCGATGCGGCCGAGTGCGACGCTGAACGCCGCGATCGCCGCGCTCTGACGCGGCGTTAGGTGGACTCGTCTTGGGCGACCAGGGCGGGGCGAGTTTTTTCTGGCCGCACCATTGCCAGCCCCGGCGTGCGGGCGCCAGGGCATGGAAATCCATCGTCGCCGACACGGTCGAGCACCGACCCAGGTCGGATCCAGTCAGCCCATCGAAAGGTCCCTGAAGCGGACGCCTGAGGCTTCCGCTGCCTGTAAAGGTCGGATACCCAGGCCGGGGGCCCGACAAGGCGGTAACCGCCAGATGGACATGACGGGATCGTGGATACGCGTTTCGCAATGCAATGAAAGGTGGCGAACATGGGAAGGCTCGACGGCAAGGTCGCAGCGGTGACGGGCGGGGCATCGGGGATCGGCGAGGCGACGGTCAGGCGTTTCGTCGCCGAGGGCGCGAGCGTGGCATTCTGCGATCGGGACAGCGAGCGCGGCCAGCGCGTGGCGGCCGAGCTCGAGGCCGCCGGCGCCAAGGTCGCCTTCACGCAGGCTGACGTTGGTACCGAGGCCGCATGCCTCGCCTTCGTCAACGGTGCCGCGCAGAAGTTCGGGCGCCTCGACATCCTCATCAACAATGCCGGCATCCGCAAATACGAGAAGGTCGACGAGGCGAGTGCCGCGAGCTGGAACGAGATCCTCAACGTCAACCTGATGAGCTACGTCTTCTGTGCCAAAGCGGCGGTTCCGCTGATGCGCCTCAATAAGGGGGGCGCCATCGTTAATACCGCCTCCGTACGTTCCGTCGTCGCGGGCGGCGGCAACCTGCAGTACGACACTACCAAGGCCGCGATCGCGGGCCTGACGCGGGGGCTCGCCGCCGACCACTCGGCGGAGGGCATTCGCGTGAACGCCGTCGGCCCAGGCCCGATCTTCACGCCGTTCCATGCGCGCCGCATCGCGGCGGCCGGCGCGACGGTCGAGCAATACAACGCCAAGGCCGCGCAAGGCACCATGATGAAACGCCCAGGTC
>CALFNB010000066.1 GCA_937902425.1 uncultured Acetobacteraceae bacterium
CGGACGCTGCTCCAGGAAATGACCGTGCCAATGCTTCTGTCGCACTAAACACGGGCACACCAAACACGGGCACACTGGGCGTGGGCGCACTGGGCGTGGGCGCACTGGGCGTGGGCGCACTGGGCGTGGGTGCACTGGGCGTGGGTGCACTGGGCGTGGGTGCACTGGGCGTGGGCAATTCGCCGGTGGACCCATCCCGCGGCCGACGCGGGACCCTCGGTGGGGATACCGTGCTCACGCGGCGATCGCTTCGACGAAGTTCGACGGATGCGACGCCACACACCAGGCATCGAAGGCTTCGGTCAGAAGCACCACGTCGATCTCGCTCAGACTGTCATCGTTTCCCAGCCGCCGTTCAATCGATGCCGCGCGGTTGGACAGTGACATCGCGCACGCCGCCGCCGCCGCTCCCTTCAGACCATGAATTTCTCTGATCAGTCTCTCGTGATCCACTCCGCGATCCGCGATCAGCACGAGACGGGCCCGCGTTTCAGCTTTAAATAACGCGACGAGTTCCGCGACGCCGTCAACGCCGATCTCCTCCGCCAGGCGCCTGAACGCGAAGTCGTCGATCGCGTCGTCCGCTTGCTCCGTTTCCGCCCAGGCGGCAACGCGGGACTCGGTGGGTGCGGCGGCGCCAAGCGCGGTCAGCAATGCGGCGAGCAACGTCTCCTTGCGGACTGGCTTGGCGACGAACCCGGTCATACCGGCGGCGAAACACGCGGCCACATCCTCGGGAAACGCATTCGCGGTCAGGGCGACGATCGGCACCGTGGCAAGCCGGCCGCCCCGGGCCCGGATCGCGCGCGTCGCGGTCAGACCATCCATTTCCGGCATGCGCATATCCATGCAAATCACGTCGTAGTCGAAACGAGACGCGCCATTCACCGCCTCCACCCCGTCCCCAACGACATCAATCTCCACATCATATCCGCGCAGCAACTGCCGGGCGACGAACTGATTGGTCGGATTATCCTCGGCGAACAAGATCCGAGGAGAACGGCCGAGTTCCTGTATCCGCCTCGTGAATGCGTTGACGACATCAACCGGCGGTGTGACCCCCTCAACCAGCGGCCCGGCCACGGGCAGAGTGAGTGTGATTGTGAAAGTCGAGCCCCGGCCAGGTTGGGACTCGACGGTGATGGTGCCGCCCATTTGCTCGATGAGCCGTTTGCTGATCGCGAGACCGAGGCCGGACCCGCCGAACCGGCGCGTGATCGATGCATCCGCCTGACTGAACACCTGAAACAGCCGGTCGAGATTATCAGCGGGGATTCCAATCCCGGTGTCCGTGACCGTCCACTCCAAGGTCGCGACGCGCTCATCCCGCACCGGACAGGACACCCCGATCGTCACCGAACCTCGTTCGGTGAACTTGACCGCGTTCGAGACGAGATTGATCAGCACCTGACGTATGCGTCCGACGTCGCCAAAGAGCGCGTCCGGCAGTCCGTCTTCGCATATCCCGACGATCTGCAACCCTTTCGCGACTGCTTTCGGTCCCAACAGGCTGACCGGATTCTGCGTCAGCGTGGCGGGAGAGAACGGGGTCTCATCCAGTTCCATTCGGCCGCTGTCGAGTTTCGAGAAGTCCAGGATATCGTTCAAAATCCGCAGCAGGGAATCGCCTGAATCGCGGATCGCCTCGATCGTTTGGCGCTGGTCCTGGGTCAAGGACGTATCGAGGAGAGTTCCGGTCAGTCCGAGCACGCCGTTCATCGGCGTTCGGATCTCATGGCTCATCATCGCGAGAAAGCCGGATTTGGCCCGGCTCTCGTTCTCCGCGCCTTGTTCGCGTTCCCGCATCAACGCGGCTTCGGCGAGGGCGCGGCTTTCGCGTTCCAGGCTGAGGGCTTCCCGATGTTCCCAGCGGCGGCCGATCGCCATGGCGGCGATCGCGATGGCCACGCAGCAGCCTGCCGTGCCGAGCCCGAGGACCCACACCATGTCCCACCAGGCGCCCAGAGCGGCGGTTTCGGTGAGCGTGACCAGCATGATCAACGGATAGGTCTTCAACCGCCGCGCGGCCTTCACCCGCATCGTCCGGTCGATCGGACTGGGCTCGCGGACCGTTCCGGCGATCGCATTGCCCAGAACTCGTTGCCCAGTCAGAAAATTCTGGCCCGTGGTAGGCGCCGGCGGGTACCGCGCGAGTTGCACGCCATCGCTCCGCAGCAGCGTGATCGCACCGTCATTTCCTACCGAGACCGAAGCGTAGAATTCCTCGAAATAGTGCAAGTCGATCGCCGCGGCCAGCAAGCCGGCGGCTTTTCCGTCCGAACCACGCAATTTGCGCAGCAGGAACACGGTCCATTTCCCATCGGTCTTGTACTGATAGGGCGCCGAGATCATCAGATCCGCGGCGGCATCGCCGAGCATATTTTTGAAATAGTCGGTGTCGCTGACGTTGATGCCGGGCATTGGCCAGAACCGGGTGCTGTTCACCAGACGTCCATCCAGGCCATATACGATCAAAGCACTGACCTGCGGCAGGCCAATCATTCTTTCCCGCAGAGCATGGTTCATCTCATGGGTCGACATCAGGTCGTCGAACGTGGCGGAGTCCACGACTCCGTTGCTGACACCAAGACGCGCGATGCCGTCCAGGACAAGATCCATGCCCTGCACCGCCCGGTCCGCCTGCTCGGCCAGCGTCAGGGTGATGGCGCTCAAATGTTTCTCGGTGGTTCGCAGAGCGTCCTCCCGCAGCCGGAGCAGGACGATCGTGCAACCCATCAGCAGAACCAGGATCAGCAGTCCTGAACCGACCGGGACCAGCCGGAACGGCGTCCGGAAGCCAGGTTGGTGCCGAGTCGCGATGAAATCTGAAACCTTGAACATACGCAGCGTCGCCATCGAGGAATGCCGCGAAGAATCGCTCACAAAGATGAACAAGTCGTAAACGCGGCCGCGTCGCCGCCGCGAGGATCAGGCGGCGTGCCGGTCCAGCCACGCCAGCAGCGCCGCCTGGAACATCGGCAGGCTCTTGTAATGCGCCGTCTCGGGCGGCAGTGCCCGGACAGCGGCGGCGAGGCGGCCGGCGGTCTCCGGCGTCGTCACGCCCAGGCCCAGAGGATACACGTGCACTCTGATGCCGAACAGCACCGTGCCGCTGGCGGGCAGCCGCCGCACTGTCTGGCGCTCCACCCTCAGGAACAAACGGTCCCCGGCGTTATGTGGCGTGATCGAGGTGTCGTGCGCGGTGCGCCACTTGCCGGCGGGCTGGAACAAGGAGGGGTCGTCCAGCATCGACCAGTTGAGGCGGGCGGCGACATGGCCGACCCGCACGTGCCCCATGAACCGGTCGACCGGTCGCGCCAGCCGATCGCCATAGAACGGCACCTTCTCATGCACCTCCGCCAGCGGCCGCCCGAGTTTCTCATGCAAACGCCAACGGCTGGGAAAGCACAGCACGGCCGCTGTCAGGCGCGGTCCATCGGGGGAGGCCTCGATCAGGCACAAATCCTCCTGCACCAGGCGTCCGGCGAGTTCGAGCGGATCATGCGCCGGAATGTCCCACCGCTCGCCGGTCAGGCGGTTGTGGATCGTGGTGCCATCGCGGGCGAACCAATCGTGATGCACCCGGGTCAGGTGTTCCACCACCATCGTCAGCGTTTCGGCGCGCGCCTGCTCCGAGTCTGGCTCCGCGCCAAATACGTCCGCGTGACGCGTGGCCAGCAAACGTTGCCGTTCCGCGATCTCCGCCGGGTAGAGCGTGTCGATCTCGAACCATTCCGGCTCCGGCACGGCCACGAGGCCCATGGCCATGCGATACGGTCCGGCCTCGAACGGCAGGTGGATCGTTTCGGCCGGTAAGGGATTCAATAAATGTAACGGCGTCAATACATGACGTCCCCGCCATTCGGCGACAGCGTCGCGCCGACATAAAACCCTCCGTCGGGCCCGGCGAGCAGCAGTGCGGTGGCGGCGATTTCCTCGGGCCGGCCGAAGCGGCCAACCGGCAGCGCGTCGATGAACGCCTGACGATCCTCCGGCGTCATCGTCGCGGTCAGGTCAGTGACGACGGGCCCCGGCGCGATGGCGTTGACACGGATGCCTTTCGGCGTCGCCTCCCACGCCAGAGCGCGGGTGAACCCCATGATCGCGGCCTTGGCGGCGGAATAGACCGTCGAGTTGACGGCGCCCTTCAAGCCGCGCTGCGAGGCGACGTTGATGATGCAGCCCAGGCCGCGCGCGACCATTGCGGGATAGACCGCCTGCGCCATGAAGAACATGCCTTTCAGGTGTACCGCGATGATGCGGTCGAACTCTTCCTCGGTGTAGGCCTCGAACGGTTTACGGATGTTCATGCCGGCGTTGTTGAACAGAATGTCGATCGGCCCGAACTCGCGCGCCACCGCGGCGGCGAAATCGCGGCCGGCTTTGATATCGGCGACATCCAGCGACCGATGCATCGCGCGTCGGCCATGGGCGATGATTTCCGCCGCCGTCTGATCCGCTTGCTCGCCGTCATTCAGGTGGCAAAACGCGATATCGGCGCCCTCGGCGGCGAACGCGAGCGCCGTGGCGCGCCCGATGCCCCGCGAACCGCCGGTGACGAGCGCGATTTTTCCCGCGAGTTTCATGCCGGTCTCCCATGCTGCCACGCCATGTTGCCCTTGGATCGCGGCCGGACCAAGGTCCGTCGCATGCATATCGCACGAACTCTTACTGATTTGCGCGCCGCCGTCGCGGCCCTGCGTGCGTCGCATGGCCCGATTGCCCTGGTGCCGACCATGGGTGCGCTGCATGACGGTCACCGCGCTTTGGTCCGCGCGGCGGTGACGTCGGGCGCGGCTGTCGTGACCTCGATTTTCGTCAATCCGCTGCAATTCGGCGCCAGCGAAGATCTGTCGCGTTATCCGCGCGATGAGGCCGGAGACCTCGCGATCCTGGAGGCGTGCGGCTGCGCGCTGGTATGGATGCCGGACGTGGCGACAATGTATCCGCCTGGCGACGCCACGACGATCACCGTCACCGGACCGGCGCAAAACTGGGAAGGCGCCGCTCGCCCTGGGCATTTCCGCGGCGTGGCGACCGTTTGCGCCAAACTGTTCGGGCAGGTCAGGCCGGATCGCGCGTATTTCGGCGAAAAGGACTGGCAACAACTGCAAGTTATACGGCGGATGGTGGACGATCTGGCGCTGCCGCTGTCGATCGTCGCGGTTGAAACGGTGCGCGAACCGGACGGCGTCGCGATGTCCTCACGCAACCGGTTCCTGAGCGAGACCGAGCGGGTGCGGGCGCCGCTGCTGCATGCACTGCTGACGGAGACGGCACGGGCGGTCGCGGGCGGACGCGACGCGAGCAGGGCTCTGACATCGGCGCGGAACAGACTGACGGACGGCGGGTTCGTTGTGGATTATTTCGCTCTGGTCGATGGTTCGATGCTGACGGAAATTCCGACAATCGCACCAGACGCGCGGCTGATCGCGGCGGCGCGGCTCGGGTTGGTGCGATTGCTCGACAACGTCGCGGCCTGAAGGCTCGGCGATCGTGCATGCCGGGGGAAGCGCCGGGGTTTCACCCCGGACCCCGACCAAGAGGCGCTGCCTCTTGGAACTC
>CALFNB010000067.1 GCA_937902425.1 uncultured Acetobacteraceae bacterium
ACATGACGGTGAGACGCGGATGCCTGAATCGACTCGTTTATTATTGGGCGCCGTCATAGTTCAGACATTGCGCGCCGTGGATCGGGTCCAATGCCTTGACCGCCTTCAGTTCTACCAGCACGACGTTCTCCACCAGAAGGTCAGCCGTATACGTGCCGACGATGACGCCGTCATAGTGAACTGTGACGCCATATTGCTGGACGACCAGCGGCCCGTTCTTGGTCAGTTCGTGCGCCAGCGCGTTTTCGTAGACCTTTTCCAGGAACCCGCACTTGAGCGTGTTGGCAACCGTAAACGCACAGCCAATGATCCGCCCGGTAAGGCCATTGAGCCTCGTCCTATCTGTGTGCATCTGTGTGTATCTGTGGTTGAAATTCTTACTGGCCTTCACTCGGCCGTCGTCATATCGCGATTGGCGATCCGCACGTGATGAAAAAAGTATTGGAACCACAGATACACACAGATGCACACAGATAGAGGCGTGATCCCGATTTGCGCGGGAACCAGTGCACCGCCAGCATGGACGACGATACACCGCGGCGCTCATCGGCCTCACGAGACGTTGGAGCATAATGGATAATTCCCGAACGCCCGCGGTAGAGCGAGAAACGCGAGGCAACTCGCGCATGACTCCAAAGGCATCATGCGACCCCTGTCGGTCTTTGTTTCGTCAGTATTTTCCCGCCTGAAGTTAAATCATGCCAGTTCGTATTCCGCCTCCGGCGTATAAACCGCGTGATCCTTGCACAGCAGCGACGAGAACAGCGTGAAATGCTCCACCGGGATCGGCTCGGTGCGAAACAAGTTATGCGCCTGCACGAAAGCCGCGACTTTCCCCTCGGCCGGATTGTCCAACCGGGCCAATGTCACATGCGGCTGGAACTTGCGCCGCTCCGGTCCCAGCCCACGGCGCTGCAACGCCGTTTCAATCTTCAACCGCAAATGATCCAATGACGGCGTCCGTTCCACGCCAACCCACAGCGCCGAACTGACCCCACCCCGCGCGAACGTCCCCGTCTCGGTCAATGTCAGCGAAAACCCGCGTGCGCGCAAACCCAGCAGCGCGTCGTCGACATCTCGGGCGACATGCCCAGGAATGTCGCCGATGAAACGCAGGGTGACGTGATAGTTCTCCGGCGGCACCCAGCGGGCGCCCGGAATGCCGGAGCCGGACAGCGCCGCCAGTTGCTCGCGCACCGACCATGGCAGGTCGAGGGCGACAAACAGTCTCATGACGGTCGGACCTCCCCGAGCAATCGCAACACCAGCGGTAGCAACCGCGCGACGATTCGCGCGACCCCCCGCGCGTTCGGGTGCAGCCCGTCCGGCTGAATCAGCGACGGCTCCAGCGCCACGCCATCGAGAAAGAAAGCATCGTAGATCACGCCTGGACGTTTGCTCAACCGATCAAACACGGCACGAAACTCGCGCGTATAGTCCGGACCGAAATTGCCCGGCGGATACATCCCGCTCAACAAAACCTTCACATGTTTCGCCGCCAGCCGTTCGAGGATCGCGGTCAGGTTGCGCTCCATCTCCCTCGGATCGAGCCCGCGCAGCCCGTCGTTGGCCCCCAGTTCGACGATCGCCGCGTCCGCCCCATCATCGAGCACCCAGTCCAATCGCGCCAGCCCGCCGGCCGAGGTATCAGCGGACACCGCGCCATCGATCATCGTGACGTCTTCGCCATGCTCGCGCAGGGCGTTGGCCAGGACAGCCTGAAACCCGTCCTCGCGCGCCAGACCATACCCGGCGGTCAACGAGTCGCCGAGAACCAGCAGGCGAATGAAGGCGGCCAGACCCGGGACCATGTTGGTTACAATCAGGCAAGCCGCCAGGATAAGCGCTCGGCGGCCCTGTCTAACGGCCGTGCGTTCGCCATATGCTGGCGCCATGGATGCAATCCCGTCCAATGCGGCTCCCGTCGACACGGCGACACCTCTCGTCCGGGTGAGAGACCTCGCACTGACCCTGCCCTCGGCGGCGGGGCCGGTCAACATTCTTCGTGGCATCGACCTGGACATCGCGCGCGGCGAGGCTCTGGGCTTGCTGGGTCCGTCGGGCTCCGGGAAGACCAGTCTGCTGATGCTGCTGGCCGGGCTGGAGCGTGCCACCAGCGGCACGATCGAACTCGCCGGCCAGCTCATCACCGCGATGAACGAGGACGCGTTGGCCCGAATGCGCCGGTCGCGCATCGGCATCGTGTTCCAGGCGTTCCATCTGATCCCCACCATGACGGCGCTGGAAAACGTCGCGGTGCCGCTGGAGCTCGCCGGGCATCGCGACGCCCGCGCCCGTGCGGCGGCGGCGCTGGCCGCGGTGGGCCTCAGCCACCGGCTGACCCACCTGCCGTCGCGCCTGTCCGGCGGGGAGCAGCAGCGCGTCGCCATCGCCCGTGCCTTCGCCCCCGAGCCGAGCCTGCTGCTGGCCGACGAGCCAACCGGCAACCTCGACCACGCCACCGGTGAGACGGTGATGGATCTGCTGTTCGCCCTGCGCGCCCACCATGGCAGCACGTTGATGCTGATCACGCATGACCCGGCGTTGGCCGCCCGCTGCGACCGCCAGGTGCGGCTGGCGGATGGGAGGGTGGCCCCAGAGGAATGTGGCCTCCCGGAATGTGGCCCCCGGGAATGTGGCCCCCGGGTATGTGGCCCCCAGGTATGACGGCACTCGTTCCCCGTGACGGCGCGTCGGCGAATTGACCCCGGCCAAACCTTATCCCGTGGCGTACGCGGACGCGCCTGGCCTCGCCGAGACCGCGCCGGTGTCACCGTGGCTGACCCTCGGCCTCGCGGTCCGGCTGGCGCGGCGGGACCTGCGCGGCGGCGTCCGAGGCCTCACCACCGTGCTGCTCTGCCTCGCGTTGGGGGTGGCCGTGATCGCCGCGGTCGGCAGCCTGCGAGCCGCCGTGAATGCCGGGCTCGCCGCCGACGGCCGCCGTATTCTGGGCGGCGACATCGCGGTCGATGGCGGCAACCTCCCGCTCCCGGACAATCTGCGAAGCTGGCTGCGCGACCGCGGGGCGACGCTCTCCGACGTCACCATGATGCGCTCGCTGCTGGTCGCGCCATCGGGCGAGCGCACCCTGATCGAACTCAAAGCCGTCGATGCCGCATGGCCTCTCGTCGGCCAGGCCGAGACCGCGCCACCGCAACCGATCCCCGCCGCGCTGGCGGAGCGCGACGGCCACTTCGGCCTGCTCGCCGATCCGCTGGTGCTGGATCGACTGGGCCTCCGCACCGGTGATCTGGCCCGCCTGGGCACCGCGACGCTGCGGGTCGCCGGCGCGCTGACCACCGAGCCCGACCGTGTCGCCACGCCCTCCATCTTCGGGCCCAGAGTGCTGATCTCCCAGGCGGCCCTGGCCCAGACCGGATTGATCGCACCCGGCACCATGGCGCGTTATGCGGTCCGCGCGACCGTCCCGGCGGCCGAGGCATCCGCGATCCCGACCCTCGCGCGGGCGAACTTCGCCGATCAGGGCTGGCGGATCCGCGATCCGACCCCGCAGGTGACGCGCTTCCTGGACCAGACCAGCCTGTTCCTCACCCTGGTGGGCCTGACGTCGCTGCTCGTCGGCGGCATCGGGGTCGCCAACGGGATCGGCGCCTGGCTCGACGCGCGGGGCCGGACGATCGCGACATTGCGCTGCCTCGGCGCGTCGGCGGGTCTCGTACTCGCCATTTGCCTGATCGAAGTGATGGGTCTCGCCGCGATCGGGATCGCACTCGGCCTCGCCGTGGGCGCCGCCGTGCCGTTCGCCGTCGCCTGGTTGCCGGAGGGCTGGCTATCGGTGCCGGCCGCCGCCGGAGTTTACCCGGGGCCGCTGGTGTTGGCCGCCTGCTTCGGGCTGCTGACCGCGCTCTGCTTCACGCTTTGGCCGTTGGGCCGCGCCGCGCGCATCCCCGGCGCCGCGCTGTTCCGCGATCTGATCGTGCCGGAGCACATCCGCCCCCACGCCTCGGTCATCGCCGCCAACGCGATCGCCGCCGCCGCCCTGGTCGCGGTCACCGTCGCCTCATCCGCCGACCGCCGATTCGCGGTGTATTTCTGCGTCGGCGCCCTGGCGACGCTCGGCCTGTTCCGGGTGGCGGGTTTTCTGGTCATGCTCCTGGCCCGCCTCGCCCCGATATCGCCCATCCCCTGGGTGAGACTCGGCATCGCCAACCTGCACCGTCCCGGCGCGGCGACACCCTTGCTGATGCTGTCGGTGGGGGTCGGCCTGGCGACATTGGCGACCGTCGCCCTGATCCAGAACAACATCCGTCAGCAAATCCTGGAGCAAATGCCCGAGGCGGCGCCCGCATTCTTCTTCGTGGACATCCAGAACGACCAGATGGACCGGTTCCGGGCGCTGGCCAACGCCGTGCCTGGGGTGACCGAAATCCGCGACGTGCCCTCCCTGCGCGCCCGGGTGGTCGCCATCAAAGGCGTCCCCGTCGAGCAGGCGAATGTCACCCCCGAATCCGCATGGGCTTTGAAAGGCGATCGCGGCCTGACCTACGCCGCGAAACCGCCGGAGAACACGCGTCTGGTCGCCGGACAATGGTGGCCGGAGGACTACGATGGTCCGTCGCTGGTGTCCTTCGACGCCGGTCTGGCGAAGGGGTGGCATGTCGGGTTGGGCGACACGATCCGGGTCAACGTGCTCGGCCGGGACATCGATCTTCGCGTCGCCAGCCTGCGCGACATCGCCTGGCAAAGCCTGTCGATCAACTTCTTCATGGTCGCCAGTCCCGGCATCCTGTCGCATGCACCCCACACGCACATCGCGACCGTTCGGGTCGATCCGGCGCATGAGGCGGCACTGCTCCGCTCGGTCACCGACGCGCTGCCGAATGTCACGGGGATCCGTGTCGCCGACGTCCTGGCGGCGATTTCCAGCTTGCTCGACCAGGTCGCCAACGCCCTGGCCGCGACCGGATTGCTGACCTTGCTGGCGGGCCTGCTGGTCCTGGTCAGCGCCGTCGCGGCGGGTCAGCGCCGCCGCGCCCGTGAGGCCGTCATCCTGCGTGTACTGGGCGCCACCAGCAGCCAGATCCGCGCCGCATGGCTGGTCGAGTTCGCCCTTCTGGGCCTCGCCGCCGGACTGATCGCCGCGCTGGCCGGCAGCGCCGCCGGATATGGCGTCGTCCGGTATGTTTTGCACACGCCCTGGGTGTTCTCCGGGCGCATCCTTATTTTGACACTTGCGGGGGGCCTCGCGACAATGCTTGTGTTCGGCTATGCTGGTCTCAACGCCACGGCGCGTGCGCGGCCGGCACAATTGCTGCGCAACGAGTGAAGGCCCATGAGAGGTAACCTTCGGGGAGCCAACCTTTGGGGAAAACGACACTCGGTCGAAACATGGCGAATGCAGGGTTAACCGTCTTGAACGCCTCACTCTTGAGTAGCTCGTCTTCTGGTCAGGCTGAACAGAAGTAGTCTTGAATTGCCAGGGCCGATCTCCAAAATGAGAGGGCGACAGGCACAGCGCCGAAAGGAAACAGGGTACCATGGCTTTTAGTCCCGACTACCGGGCCTATCCCAATCAATCAGCGACCACGTCCGCCGTCCTTGACGCCGGCCTCCGGGCTTACATGCTTCGCGTCTATAACTGGATGTCGTCCGGCCTGTTGCTGACCGGGATCGTGGCCTACGTCATCGCCCATACCGGGGCGATGGATGCGTTCTATCCGTTGGTGCAGACGGTGTCCGGCCGCCTCGTGCGGGCACCGACCGGACTTGCGTATCTCGCGATGTTCGCACCGCTGGCGTTCGTGCTGGTGCTCAGCTTTGGCGTGAACCGGCTGTCCACGACCGCCGTCCAGGCACTGTTCTGGGCTTTTTGCGCGGCGATGGGCGCCAGCCTGACCAGCATCTTCGTCGTCTACACCGGCGAGTCGATCGTGCGGGTGTTCTTCATCACCGCCGCGACCTTCGCCGCCACCAGCCTCTACGGCTACACGACGAAGGCCGACCTGAGCCGGATGGGCAGCTTCATGATGATGGGCCTGTTCGGCATTATCATCGCCAGCCTGGTGAACATGTTCATGCAGAGCACCGCGCTGCAGTTCGCCATCAGCATCATCGGCGTCGTGGTGTTCGTCGGCCTGACCGCCTGGGACACGCAGCGGATCAAGGCGGACTACGTGCAGTTCGCTTACGCCGAGGGCACCGAGCAGGCCGCGCGGCGCGGGGTGTATGACGCGTTGAGCCTGTATCTGAACTTCATCAACCTGTTCATGTCCCTGCTGCAGATCATGGGCGTGCGCAACAACAACTGACCTTACGGATTTTCCGGTCCGGCTGATAAAAGCCCCCGAGGCATCGCCTCGGGGGCTTTTGTCGTCGAGGGCACCAGTCTCAACCCGACTCTTACATTGCGGCACGTCGCGCACCGCCTGTAATGTCGGGCCAACAATGGGCCTTCAGGGAGGCGGAACCGTCATGCGTATACGTCATTTCGTGCCGGCGTTCATCGCCGCGATGGCACTGTCCTGCGCGATGGCGCTCGCGCAAACCGTGAAAGTGGGTTTGATCAACACCTGGTCCGGCCCCCTCGCCGCCGCCGGAGAGCAGATCGAGCGCGGCACCAAACTATATATGAAACTGCACGAAAAAGACCTGCCGACCGGCGTGTCGATCGAGCTCGTCAAACGCGACGACACCGGTCCGAACCCCGAGGTCGCCAAACGGTTGGCGCAGGAACTGATCACCCGCGACAAAGTGCAGTTGCTGACCGGTGTCATCTGGACACCCAACGCTCTCGCGATGGCGCCGCTGGTGACCGAGGCCAAGGTCCCGTTCATCATCATGAACGCCGGCACCGCGATGATCACCACGAAGTCGCCCTATATCGCTCGCGTCTCCTTCACACTCTGGCAGTCCTCCTGGCCCCTCGGCTCCTGGGCCGCCAAAAACGGGCTTAAGAACGTCTACACCCTGGTCTCCGATTTCGGACCCGGGATCGACGCCGAGACCGCCTTCACCAAAGGCTTCACCACGGCTGGCGGAACCATCGCGGGCGCGGTCCGGATGCCCGTGACGACGCCCGATTTCGTGCCGTTCCTGCAACGCGCGAAAGACGCCAAACCGGATGCCGTGTTCGTCTTCGTGCCGGCGGCGAAGGAGGCGACCGCGTTCATGAAAGCGTTCGGCGACCTCGGCCTGCGAAGCGCGGGCATCAAGTTGATCGGCCCAGGAGATGTGACGACGGATGAGGAACTGCCGGGTATGGGGGACGTGGCGCTCGGCACGATCACCATGCATCACTACAGCGCCGCCGGGGACCGGCCGGCCAACAAGGCATTCGTCGCCGCCTTTAAGGCGGAGTTCGGCGCGAAAGAGGAGCCGTCTTTCCTCGCCGCCGATTCGTATGACGGCATGGCGGCGATCTTCGCTGTCGTCATCGCGCAGAACGGCAAGATCGATCCGGACAAGACGATGGAGCTGCTGAAAGGCTGGAAATATGACAGCCCGCGCGGCCCGATCATGATCGACCCGGAAACCCGCGACATCGTGCAGAATGAGTATCTCCGCCGGGTCGATAAGGTGAACGGCCAGCTCCAGAATACTGAGATAGAAACGATCCCGATGGTCAAGGATCCGTGGAAGGAGCTCAACAAGGCGAAGTGAGCGCTGGTGTCGTCACCCCAGACTGTCATGGCCCGCCCCCGACCTCGTCAGGGGAGGGCCGTGACGAGGGGGCGTTCAATCCGGGCAGGGCACGACGCGTGACCGTGCCGCCGGGCGCGCCATCGCCTTACGACATCGCCTGATGGCAACGATCCTCGACGCCCTGGTCAGTATCCTGTTCCTGGGTCTTGGCTTCGCGATGGTGCTGTACATCGTGTCGGTGGGGCTGTCGCTGACCATGGGGCTGATGGGGTTCGTGAACCTCGCGCACGGCGCGTTCGCGATGGCGGGCGGCTACGTCACCGTGACGCTGATGAACACGTATCAGGTGCCCTTCGGCCTCGCGCTGGTGGCGGCGTTCATCGCGGTCGCCGTGGTCAGCGCGATCCTGGAACGAACCCTCTACGCACGGCTTTATGGCGCGGGCGAACTGGAACAGGTGTTGTTCACCATCGGCCTGATCTTCATGGCGGGCGCGATCGCGCGGAAACTGTTTGGCCCGATCCCGTTGCCGATGCATCCGCCCGCGCTTCTCAGCGGCCAGTTAAATCTCGGCTTTCGCACGGTGCCGGCGTACCGTGCCTTCCTGATTGTCGTCAGTTTCGTGCTGATCCTGTCCTTGTGGCTTGGGATCGAGCGGACGAATTTTGGCGCCCGGCTGCGCGCGGCGGTCGACAACCGGCGCATGGCGGAGGCGATCGGCATCGACACCGCGTTGCTGTTCACCGTGACATTCGCGCTTGGCTCCGGCCTGGCGGCGCTCGGCGGCGGCCTCGGCGCCGACATCCTGGCGATTTATCCAGGCTACGCGGTCGAGTATCTGGTCTACTTCCTGATGGTTGTTTCGGTGGGCGGCCTCGGCTCGATCCGCGGCCCGTTCGTCGCCGCGTTATCGCTGGGGATCGGCGACACCGCGTGCAAGTATCTGGTGCCGGAGTTCGGCGCCTTTTTCGTCTACATCGCGATGATCGGGTTGTTGCTATGGCGGCCCGCCGGATTGTTCGGGCGGGCCTGATAGCGTGATCGACCCGATCATCGCCGCGCTGCGCCAGCACCGGCCGAGGTGGATCGAGATGATCCCATGGATCGCCGGTCTCGGCGGGTACTTCGCATTCAGCGATCAGCTTCCCTTCGCGAGCCAGATTCTGATTACGATTTTGTTCGCCCTGTCGCTCGATCTCGTGCTTGGTTTCGCTGGCATCATCACCCTCGGCCACGCGGCATTTTATGGCACCGGAGCCTATGCCGCCGGGATTTACGCGGTCCATGTCTCACATGATCCGCTGTCGGGCCTGGTGGTCGCGGGCGGCGCGGCCGCGCTGGTCGG
Organism: uncultured Acetobacteraceae bacterium; assembly: GCA_937902425.1. GTDB lineage: Bacteria > Pseudomonadota > Alphaproteobacteria > Acetobacterales > Acetobacteraceae > Rhodopila. The sequence continues at coordinate 8,948 of CALFNB010000067.1, forward strand.
CGTGCTCTCCGGCCTCGTCATCCTGCGCACGCATGGCCTGACTCAATTGATGCTGACTTTGGCGTTCGCCACGTTGCTCGCGGAGGCGGCGAACAAAGCGAGTTTCATCACCGGCGGCAACGATGGGCTGCAAGGGATCGAAATCGATCCAATCGTGGGCCTGTTCCGTTTCGATATGTTCGGCCGCACCGGTTATCTTTATTGCCTGATCGTGCTGTTCTGCGGCTGGCTGTCGCTGCGCGTGCTGTTGGCTTCGCCGTTCGGACAGTCGCTGGTCGGGATCCGGGAGAACGTCACCCGCATGCGTGCGATCGGCGCTCCGGTCGCGGGACGCCTGCTGATCGCTTATTCGATCGGCGCCGCGTTGGCGGGGATCGCGGGAGGATTGCTGGCGCAAACCACGCAGTTCGTCGGCCAGAGCGTGTTGAGTTTCGAACGGTCCGGAGAGATCGTGATCATTCTGGTTTTCGGCGGCATCGGCCGCATTTACGGTGCGTTCATCGGCGCCGCGGTCTACATGATCGCGCAGGACCAACTGGCGAAAAGCGATCCGGAGTTCTGGAACTTCTGGATCGGAGCGATCCTGGTGCTGACCGTTCTGTTCGCTCGCGGCGGCATCCTCGGCCTGATCGACCGGTGGCGCCGCCGATGACCGCGGCGCTGGAAGCGATCGGGCTGTCGAAGCAGTTTGGCGCCATCGGTGTCGCCAACGACATTCATTTCAGCCTGGAACGAGGTGCGCGGCAGGCGCTGATCGGCCCCAATGGCGCGGGCAAGACCACGTTCGTGAATTTGCTGACCGGCCTGATCGTCCCATCGGCGGGACGTATCCTGCTGAACGGCGACGACATAACGCGTACCGGTCAGGCGGCCCGTGCGCGCCGCGGCCTCGCGCGGACGTTCCAGATCAACAACCTGTTTCCGGCATTGAGCGTGCTGGAAAACGTCCGCCTCGCGGTGGCCGAGCATCGCGGCCTGTTCACCGCGCGCCGCGCTCTGATCGAGGAAGCCCATGCCACTCTGAGCAGGCTCGGCCTGCATGACGACGCGTCGACGGTGGTGCGCCAACTTCCCTATGGCAAACAACGTCTCGTCGAAATCGCCATCGCGCTCGCCGCGGAGCCTTCGGTGCTGCTGCTCGATGAGCCGGCCGCGGGTGTGCCTGGCGGGGAAAGTGGCATCATCTTCGACGTGATCGAACAGCTTGCCGCCGGCATGGCGGTACTGATGATCGAGCACGACATGGATCTGGTGTTTCGTTTCGCCCGCCGTATCACCGTGCTGGTCCGCGGCTCGATCCTGGTCGAGGGGACGCCCGCCGAAATCGCCGCCGATTCGCGGGTGCGTGAAGTCTATCTCGGGACCCGCGCGCATGACTGAGTTGCTGACGGTGCGAAATGTCTCCGCCGGACATGGCGCGACGGTCGTGCTGGACCATGTGTCATTGGCGGTCGAGACCGGGACGACGCTCGCTGTGCTCGGCCGCAATGGAGTTGGCAAAACCACGCTGCTGAGCACGATCCTTGGGCACACCACGCATCATGACGGTCGCATTACATTCGCCGGTCAGACCATCGAGCATCTGAAGCCGTATCGGCGCGCCCGCCTTGGAATTGGCTCGGTGCCGCAGGAGCGCGAGATTTTTCCCTCGCTGACGGTCGAGGAAAATCTCACGGTCGCGGCGCGCGGTGCGAATGGCTGGACATTGGAACGAGTCTACGCGCTGTTCCCCAACCTCGCCGAGCGGCGGCGCGGAATGGGCAACCAATTGTCCGGCGGCGAGCAACAGATGCTGGCGATCGCGCGCGCTCTGATGGGTAATCCGTCGTTGTTGTTGCTCGACGAGCCGTCGCTGGGCCTGGCGCCGGTCATCGTCGATCGGCTGCTGGAGGCGCTGCGGCTGTTGCGGTCGGAGACGCGCCTGACGATGATCCTGACCGAGCAACAGGCCAGGCTGGCACTGGAATTCAGCGATCACGCGGTGATTCTGGATCGCGGCCGGATCGTGCATGCCGCGCCGGCGGCGGAGTTGCTGGCGGATCCGGAACAGCTTTCGACGCTGATCGGGGTGGCAAGGTAATTCAACCGCCGAAAAAGTTGACTGTTCGGTCACCCCAACATCGCGAACCATCGTTGCTCGTGAACAGTTCGGGCTGCTGCGACCAACCTGAAGCATGACGCATGGCGCAGTCCATTCCACGTCATGGCCCGGCTCGTTCGCGCCATCTGATCCGGCACCGTGTCCCGATTCCAACCGTGAGGTGGTTGGACCAGGTTCGTGCGCCGTAATCCATTGCCCGTCGTGGTTTCGAAAGTAAGAAATCTTTACCACTAAGACACCAAGGCACTAAGAAGAAAGCAATCAAGGAGAAATTTTCTACGCTTCTTAGT
>CALFNB010000068.1 GCA_937902425.1 uncultured Acetobacteraceae bacterium
AACATGGCGCCCAGGTCGGCGGCAGTTGGTGGTTCCCGGCGTGCGGGACCGGCGGGGCTGGCCCGAATGACCCACGGTTGGTAAAGCGAGGCCGCCGTTCAACAACCGCCCCGAAACGCCACTACCTTCCCGTGAACACCGGTGCCCGCTTCTCCACGAAAGCCTGGGCCGCCTCGGCGTGGTCGGCGGTGTCTCGGCATCGTAGCATCCCGAAGGCCTCGGAGTCCAGCGAGGCCGAAAGGTTGCCCTCCTCGGCGACGTTCATGTTGCGTTTGATGTAGCGGTACGCCACGCGCGGCCCAGAGGCGAATTTGTTCGCCAGTGCCATGGTGTTCGCGACCAGCGCCCCATCCGGCACGACCTGGGTCACCAGGCCCAGAGCCAGGAGGCGGGACGCATCCAGGACCTCGGCGGTGAGATAGAGTTCCCTGGCCTTGGACGGACCCACGAGTTGGGTCAGGAAATACGTGCCGCCGTAGTCACCCGACAGCGCGACTTTGGCGAACGCGGTGGTCATGCGCGCCGACTCGCCGGCGATCCGTAAATCGCAGGCCAGAGCGAGCGACATGCCCGCCCCGGCCGCGACCCCATTGACCATGGCGATCGTCGGCTTCGGCATGTCGTGCAGCAGCCGGGACGTCTCCATGCTGGCGCGGAGTTGGTCCGTGCGTTGCTCGGGCGACTGCTCCGATTTTCCCGCCACCGCCGCCTGCACTTTGACGTCGCCTCCCGAGCAAAACGCACGCCCATTGCCGGTCAGCACGACGCAGCCAACATTCGGATCCTCGGCCAGCATGGCGAGGTGGGTGCGCAGACCTGATAACATCCCGCGAGTCAGCGCGTTCAGCCGCTCCGGCCGATTGAAGATGATAACGGCGACGCCGGTTTCGATCGACAGCAGCAGTTCCTCGTTCATGTAGCGGCCCCATTGGCCGCCGCGCCATTCCGATGGGAGAACGCGGTTTCCGCGCTGGTGACGAATTCCAGCAGGCAGGTGTGGCCGTCCTCAGTCTTGCGTTTCGCGCGCAGGATCGCGTTGGCGACATCGTTGGGGTCGGCGACACGTTCGCTCCAGCCGCCGAGTTCGCGGGCCAGCGCGGCGTAGTTGCCGCCCAGATCGCGCGACTTATGCTTTTCGTGGGAGAGTTTCATGTGCGGGATCTCGATCGCCATGGTCGAGTTGTTCAGCACGATGGTCAGGTGTGGGATGCCGCAACGGACAGCGGTTTCAAAATCCAGCCCGGTCATGCCGAACGCCGCGTCGCCCATGAAGTTGACGCAGAATTTGTCAGGCGCGGCGACCTTGGCGCCGATGGCGAAGCCCAGTCCGGTGCCGAGTTGATGTGACTTGCCCCAGCCCAGATAGCCGCGCGGCGTCGTGGCGCGATAGAACGGCAACAGCTGATCGCGCGGACTGCCGGAATCGTGCGTCACGATGGCTCCGGCGGGATCGACTACCCGCATGAACTCCGACATCACGTGATACGGCGTGATCGGCGCTTCCTTGGAGTTCAGCTTCGCCTCCCAACGTCCGAGCCATGCGGCGCGCTCGGCGGCGATCTCCGCGGCCGGGGAGCGGTTGGGCAGTTTGCCGCCAAGCCGGTCTTTCACCGCCTCGATCACCGCGGCCAGGGTCAGCTTCGCGTCCCCGAGCAAGGCGACCTCGGTGTTGTGGGTCTTGTGCAGGTCGCGCGGGTCGTTGGTGGCGTGGATGACCCGAATGTTCTTCGGCAGCGGCGGCGTGGTCAGCGGGTGCAGGTTGAGCCCGGTGCCGATGCCGAAAATCAGGTCCGCCTTGGTGTAGAGGAACATCCGTCCCGGCCCGCTGAACGTGTTGCCGCCGGAGCCAAGCGCCAGAGCGTGATCCTCGGGGAAGGCGCTCTTGCCGTCGACGGTGGTCATCACCGGGGCCTGGAGCAGTTCCGCGAGTTGCACAAGTTCCGCCGAGGCCTGCGCGTACAGCACGCCCTGGCCGGCCAGGATGACCGGGCATCGCGCGTCGATCAGCAGTTTCGCCGCTTCGTCGGCATCGCGTGGGTCGGGCGCGGACACGGTTGGGCGTTGCGGTGTGTAGTCCAGGATGTCGGTGCCGATATCCAGGCCGACGACGTCGCGCGGCACTTCGACCATCACGGGGCCGGCTCGGCCGTTCTTCAACGCGCTAAAGGCGCGCCGCATCACCGCCGGGATGGATTCCGGCATGCGGATTTCCTCCACCTGCTTGGTCACCGAGGCGTAGGTGCGATGCGACGCGAAGGTCGGATACACCTGCGACTGGTCGCGGGCCTGCGCCAATGGCAGGAACAGCACCGGCACCGAGTCCGAATACGTCGTGGCGATCCCTGGGAACGCATTCTCCGATCCTGGGCCGTACTGCATCGCGAACACGCCGGGCGGGCGGCCGTTGGTGACCCGGGCGAAGCCGTCGGCCATGTCGACGCCGACACGCTCCTGCCGGCAGATGATCGGGCGAATGCCGGCGGCGACGGCGTTCTCGATGATCGAGGTGGTGGGGAAGCAGAACAGCGTCTTCACGCCCTCCCGCTTCAGGACTTCGACGATGGCGTCGGCGGCTTTCATGGGACGCTCCCTTGGGTCGTGGTTGGCCGCATGATAGAGCATGTTGGACGTCTGGGCGCCAGACGGACGAGTGGTTGCCCAGTCGGATCGATCGGCGGTGGAACATTACAGGGGGCGGGAATGGCACTCATTCATCATGCGGTGACCGGCAATGGCGAGCCTCCGATCGTGTTCGTGCACGGTTTCGCCTGCGCGCATTCCGATTGGGACGCCCAGGTGAGACATCTTTCGTCACGCCATCGGACCGTCGCGGTGGATTTGCGGGGCCATGGGGTGAGCGCGGGCACAGCGGAGGAATGCTCGATCGAACGTTACGGTGCGGATGTGGCCGAGGTCATGCGGGCTCTGGCGCTGTCTCCCGCCGTGTTGGTCGGACACAGCATGGGCTGCCGTGTGGTGATCGAGGCGGCGCTACAGGCGCCACGGCAAACAGCGGGCGTGATTCTGGTCGATGGCAGCCAGTTCGCCGCCGCCATGGAGCCGGTGCTGATGGAGCGCTTCGCCACGGCGGAGGGTTACGTTGCGATCACGAAAGCCCTGTTCAACGATATGTTCACGGCGAGGAGCGACAGCACCGTGGCGGCGTCGGTTGTTGAACGCGCCTTGCGTTTGCCTCGAGCGGTTGGGGAAAAGATGCTGACCGATCTGCTGCGCTACGATGTCGGGCGGCTCACGAGTTCGTTGGCCAGTCTGAGGGTGCCGGTCATGGCGCTGCAAACGACGTTCAGCAATGAGAAACGCGAGCGGAGCACGATGAGACAGGGGCAGACCACGCCTTATCTCGACATGGTCCGTGGCTGCGTTCCATCGGTCCGCGTGGAGATCATCGAGGATACCGGGCATTTTCCGCAGCTCGACGAAAGTGCGCGGACGAATGCGGCGATCGACAGTTTCCTCGCGATGCTGGCGGGGGGTTGAGGATTGCGGGGGACGTGATGGTGAGAGCGATGAGCGTGTAAGGCCGGCGGTCACCGCGTGCACATGGTGGACCGAACTGCTTGCTGGACCATGCCTGGCCGCCGGGCGGGACGTTACGATAATTTCCGGCGGTGGCCGTCTGTACGGCGTTGGCGGCAGATCAAATAGCCAGTTGGCGGTAATGTCAACGACA
>CALFNB010000069.1 GCA_937902425.1 uncultured Acetobacteraceae bacterium
GTGCGAAAGTCCGACCTACGATCCCGCGGCGGTCAATCGCATGATGGACATCGCCGGCCGGGCATTGATCCTGGCGGGCGCGCGGATCGAGCGGATCGCCGGCCGCATGGGGTTTGGCGATTGCGTGCGTGCGACGTTTCCGCACGCGACACCGCATGTGCCCGGAATTCCGCTGATGGGCCACCTGGACACCGTCCACCCGATCGGAACGCTTTCAAAACTACCGTTTCGGCGTGAGGGAAACAAAGCCTGGGGTCCAGGCATCCTGGACATGAAGGGCGGCGATTATCTGGCACTGGAGGCGATCGGCCAGCTCGGCCGCGCCGGAGTGGCGACAAAGCTACCGGTCACGGTGCTGCTCACCGGCGATGAGGAAGTCGGCAGCCCCCCGACCCGCGACCTGATCGAGGCCGAGGCGGCGCGTCACAAATACGTTTTGATCCCGGAACCCGCGCGGCCCGATGGCGGCGTGGTGACCGGTCGTTACGCGATCGCCCGGTTCAACCTGGAGACAACGGGCGTGCCGAGCCATGCCGGCGCGCGGCTGGCCGAGGGCCGCTCCGCGATCAAGGAAATGGCGCGCGAGATCGTCGAAATCGAGGATATGACGACGGCCGATCGCACGTTCAGCGTGGGCGTTATCCACGGCGGCCAATGGGTCAATCGCGTGACGACCACCTGCACGGGGGAGGCGCTGAGCATGGCGAAACGGCAGGAGGATCTCGACCGCGGTGTCTCGGCGATGCTGGCGCTGCACGCGTCCTCGAACGAGGTTCAGTTCAGGGTGACCCGCGGCGTGACGCGTCCGGTGTGGGAGCCAATCGGATGGGAATTTCACCGGCGCGATGGGGGTGCCGACGTTGGCCGGCCTCGGTGTCGCGGGGGCGGGTGCGCATACACTCGACGAGCACATCATGGTCGATAGTCTGGCGTATCGCGGCAAGCTGATGGCTGGCGTGCTGGCGGCGCTGGAGTAGTCTTGCGTGCTTTAATCGTGACATTAACCTGACCAGACGTTAGTGAATCCACGCGACAGGAACTGGAACTTCGGAAACGATGGCGGTTGGTGAGAAAATCAGAACGCTGCACATCACGCCCGGCCCTTCGGCGAGTGCCAGTTTGCGTCGTGCGATCCGCGAAGCCGGACGCGATGACGAGGTCCTGTCGTTTTGTGACGATCTGAGCTGCGGGCCCGTGGATCCGGATGATCCCGCGCTACGGGCGGCATGGTGGGCGCCTTTAGACGATTTGAAAGGAATCGAGAAAGACATCCGTGCGTTCTGGGATCGGGTTGAGGCAACCGATGACCGGCTCGTTGTCTGGTACGCTCGCCACGCGTCGATGGAACACGCGTTTTTCCTGTGTTGGGCGGACCGGCTTGGCGAACACCCCTTCGACGTCGTCGATGTGACCGGACGACGGTTTCCGTTCATCAGGAGAGATGGCTTCGCCGGCATGTCCCCGCCGACGCTGGCGGTCGGAATCATGAACCCGGATGCGCTGAAATCGTTGCTCGGTTGTGAGCGACCATTCACGGCACCGGAGAGGCAGACGGCCCGCCAGCATTGGCGGCACCTCAAACGTGAGAACGCGCATTTTCGGATCGTCACGGCGGCCGGCCTGGTTTCCGCGCCGGCACATCACTTCGATCGGCTGATCCTGGACCAGGCAACGGCGGAGTGGCGAACAATCAGGCGTTCCGTCGGAGATGTTATGGGTCACGATCTGGAAAACTACATACAGGTTGGCGACACGATGCTGTTGACGCGCATTGTATCCCTCATTGGCGAAGGCAAGCTGCTCGTCGATGGAGACCAGCGGGATATTTGGTCCTGCCGCGTGCGGTTGTCGACCTGACAGCGGCGCATCTGGCCCCGTTCGTGTGCTCTGCGGCGAACCGTGCTGTTCCGCCGGTTCCATGGCGTGACCCGCTATTACCGCGCGTGCGGCCGCGCCCCACCCCCCTCGTGCTCCAACCCCTCGATCTCCGCTTCCATTCTGGGCAGTAGCAAATTGAGCGTCTCGGAAATCGCGTCCAGTTTCGGGCGCAGGTTGACGGTCCAGGTCCGTACCGGAACGTCCCACTCGCGCAACGCCTGAACGTTGCGGTTGTAATCGTTTACCCGGTGGATCAGCACGTATACCTTCGCGGCGACAGCGGCGCCGAACACGTCGATCCGCTCCAGCGTGGTCATGAAAATGTCGGGCAGCGGGATGGTCATTTCCTCGGCGTGCGGCGGCGCCTCGTCCACGCGGGCACGGCTGATCGTTTGCAGCAGACCGTTGCGGATCCGCGCTGTCGTGTTCATGTCGCGCAGCACCGGTGCGATCGCGGCGGCCAGTACCTGGCGGCGCAACGCGCGGGCGGCCTCGGCGCGGCGATGCTCAACCCGTTCCTGGCGCAGCGCGATTCCGACCGCGACGCCGGCCGCGGCCAGCGAACCGATCCCCTGCACCCAGTAGACAAGTTGCTGGTTCCAGAACCATTCGGAGATTGACATCGTCGTCGTACGTCCCCCAGGCCGAGAGGTGGCAGATCATCGCGTCGTGGGCAATGCTCGAAGGGATCGCGCCCTGATTACGGCGGTTCCTGGAAGTGGTGGTAGTATGGCCGCGCCTGCCACGCCCCACCTGCCACAAGCCGCCCATGTCTCCATGGAGTGCCCTCCGATGCCTGATTTCGCCGACCGCATCTGGCAACGTACCACACCGCTACGCGCGGCCATCCACGCGTTACCATTCAACACCGAACTGGCGGCCGGCACATTGGCGCGGGAAACATTCCGATTCTATATCGTACAGGACGCGCTGTACCTCGACCAATACGCCAGGACCCTGGCGATCGCCGGGGCGCGCGGTCCCGATGGCGCGACCTTGCGGGCCTTCGGCCATTACGCGATCGAGGCCATCGCGGTCGAACAGGCATTGCACGAAAGGTATCTGAGGGAGTTTGGTGTCGATCCCGCCAGCCTCGCCACGGCGGAGCCATCGCCGGACTGTCTTGGCTATACCAGTTTCCTGTTGGCGGCCGCGTACCACGAGCCCTGGGAAGTTCTGGTGGCGGCCCTGCTCCCCTGTTTCTGGTTGTATTGGGATGTCGGAACCTCGATCGCCCAGGCAGCCGCGCCGGATAACCCGTATCGCGCGTGGATCGACACGTATGCCGATGCGGGGTTCGGCGAAGCGGTGCGCGGCGTGATCGCCAGCACCAACCAGGCTGCCGGCGCGGCGAGCAGTACGGTCCGCGACCGAATGGCGACCGCGTTTGTCCGGTCCTGCCAGTATGAGTGGCTTTTCTGGGACGGCGCGTACCGGCGGCGCTCCTGGCCTGCTTCGGCATAGGGTCAGCCGG
>CALFNB010000070.1 GCA_937902425.1 uncultured Acetobacteraceae bacterium
GGATCAGGCGGCGCCGCGGATGGCCAGGGCGTTCGCGGGGTGCGGTTCGATCTCGTTCGGGCGAAGGACCCGCGTCATCCCCGTGTCAGGCGCGGGGATGACGGCGTCGGGAGTCACGCCGGAATGCGCACCTTCATCGAGGTGATCCCGTGGATCAGGTTGGAGTAACTCCGTTTCGGTTCCTCCACGACCTCAATCACCGGGAACCGCTTCAGGATTTCCTCCCACAGGATTGTCAACTGCATCTCCGCCAGCCGATTGCCGACGCAGCGATGGATGCCGAAGCCAAACGAGAGATGCTGCCGCGGACGCGCGCGATCGATGATGAAGCTGTCCGCGTCCTCGATTTCCTCGTCATCCCGGTTGCCCGAGATGTACCACATCGCGACCTTTTCGCCCTTGCGGATCGTCTTGCCGTTCAGTTCAGCATCGCACAGAGCGGTCCGCCGCATATGCACCACCGGCGACTGGTACCGAATGATCTCCGGTACCATCTTGGCGACCAGATCGGGGTTCGCGCGCAGCTTCGCGTACTCCCCGGGGAACTTGTTCAATGCCCACAACCCGCCACTGATCGAGTTGCGCGTGGTGTCGTTGCCGCCCACGATCAACAGCAGCAGATTGCCCATGAACTCCTGTGGCCGTGACGGCAGATCCTTGGTTGCCTCGCCATGCGCCAGCATCGAGATCAGATCGAACTTTGGCGGCTGTTGTCGCCTTACCTTCCAGACGTCGGTGAAATACGCCAGCATCTGTTGCAGGATCACGTCCCGCTTCTGTTCCGAGTCGATCTCGGTCCCGGCCCGCGTGTTCACCGTGGCGACGTTCGACCAATGGGTCAGCGTCCGCCGTTCCTCGAACGGAAAGTCGAACAATGTCGACAGCATCTGCGTCGTCAACTCGATCGACACCCGATCGACCCAGTCGAACACCTCACCGCGCGGCAATTCGTCGAGGATCCGGCACGCCCGCTCCCGGATCGTGGTGGACATCTTCGCCAGGTTCGGCGGCGCCACGATCGGCGAAACGATCTTGCGCTGATCGTCATGCTTCGGCGGATCCATCGCGATGAAGCTTTCCTTGCGGAACTCCAGCGGCACGTCCTTCAGCGCGATCCCGCCCATCGCGGCATCCGACGAATAAATCGTGTGCGAGGTATCGACATGCATGATGTCGCGATACCGGGTCACCGACCAGTACGGCCCATACATCGGACTATTGATGAAATGCACCGGCTCGTCGCGCCGCAACCGCGCGAAGAACCCGGCCCAGGTGTCATCCTGATAGATGTACGGATTGCTGACGTCGATTTCCTCGATCGGCATCGTCCAGGGGTCCCGATGAGCCTGGGCTCGGTAATCAATCGCAACCGGAGCGTTCACGGCGAAGTCCTCCTGTATTTTCTTATCCCGGGATGCGCACCATCATGGACGAGATCCCGTGCACGAAGCTGGAGTATACCCGTTTCGGCTCCTCCATCAATTCGATGACCGGGAACCGCCGCATGATCTCCTCCCACAGGATCGTCAGTTGCAGTTCCGCAAGCCGGTTGCCCACGCAACGGTGAATGCCGAACCCGAACGACAGATGCTGCCGCGGGCGGGCACGGTCGATGATGAAACTGTCGGGATACTCGATCATCTCGCCGTCGCGATTGCCGGAGATGTACCACATCGCCAGCTTGTCGCCGGCGCGGATCGTCTTGCCGCCAAGCTCGTAATCCGACAACGCGGTGCGGCGCATGTACGACAACGGGGTCTGCCAGCGGATGATCTCCGGCACCATGTTCGGGATCAGGCCGGGATTTTCCCGCAATTTGCGATATTCGTTCGGATGCCTGCTCAGCGCCCACAACCCGCCGCTGATCGAGTTGCGCGTCGTGTCGTTACCGCCAACGATCAACAGCACGCAGTTCCCCATGAACTCCATCGGGTCCATGTTCCGCGTCGCCTCACCGTGCGCCAGCATCGAGATCAGGTCGGACGCCGGCGGCGCGTTCACCCGCTCATTCCACAATCCCATCATCGCGGCGGCCATCTTTTTCAGTTCGTTGAACCGCTCCTCCTCGGTTTTCACCAGCGCGTTGGGGTCCTTGAAATTGGTGGTCGCGATGTTCGACCAATACGTCAGGTCGCGCCGCCGCTCGAACGGATAATCGAACAATGTCGCCAGCATCTGCGTGGTCAGCTCGATCGAGACATGTTCGACCCAGTCGAAGGTTTCGTTACGTGGCAGATTGTCGAGGATTTTGATCGCCCGCTCCCGGATCGTGCCCGCCATGTGCGCCAGATTGCCGGGTGCCACGATCGGCGCCACCACCAGCCGCTGCACGTCGTGTTTCGGCGGGTCCATGGCGATGAACATCGCCAGCCGGTACTGCGTCTCCTGATCCAGGAGCGTAATCCCCAACGCCGAGGAAAACACCTGAGGGTTGGTCTCCACCTTCATGATGTCTTTGTATTTGGTCACCGACCAATACGGACCGAACTGGCTGTCGCGGGTAAAATGCACCGGGTCGTCGCGCCGCAGGCGAGCGAACCAGTCGGGCCAGACATCGTCCTGAAAAATTCGCGCGTCGGCGACATCGATCTGCTCGAGCGGAATGGTCCATGGATCTCCCATGGGGGGATCCCCTGACGGGTCGATGCTGACCGGCGCGTTCATGTTGCCTCCCTCGGCGGTCGAGCCGCACGGTAAAGCGGCGCAAATGGCGGTTGGTGTTCCGCCCTCACCCGCTTATATCCGATCCATGCGCGCCCGGTTCGTAAAAATGCACGGCTGTGGGAACGATTTCGTCGTGTTTGACGAACGAGCCGGGCCGCTTGGCCTGACGCCCGCCCTCGCCGCCGCCATCGCCGACCGGCGCACGGGGGTCGGCTGCGACCAGTTCATCGTCCTTGAGCCCGCCTCGTCAGGCGCTGACGCCTTCATGCGCATCCGCAATCCCGACGGGTCCGAGGCCGGCGCCTGCGGCAATGCGACCCGTTGCGTCGCCCACCTGCTGGCCGCCTCAACCGGCCGGCGGCACCAGGTCATTCGCACCATCGCCGGCGACCTGCCGTCCGAGGTGCTGCCCAACGGCGAGGTCCGTGTCGATATGGGGCCGGTTCGGCTGGACTGGCGGGACATCCCCCTCGCCCGCCCGATGGACACGCTGGACCTGGACCTGACCGTCGGACCCGTTTCGCATCCCGCCGCGGCGAGCATGGGCAACCCGCACGCGACTTTCTTCGTGGCGGACCTCGCGACCATTCCGATCACCGAACTCGGTCCGTTGCTTGAACACAACGCATTGTTCCCCGAGCGCGCGAATATTGGCTTCGTCCAGGTGATAAGCCCGGACCGCGTTCGCCTGCGGGTCTGGGAGCGTGGCGCGGGCCTGACGCTTGCGTGCGGCTCCGGCGCCTGCGCCGCGCTGGTGAACGCCGCCCGCCGCGGACTGACCGGGCGCGAGGCGACCGTCGTGGTCGACGGCGGCGAACTGACCATCGCCTGGCGGCCGGACAACCATGTCCTGATGACCGGCCCGATCGCGACCGCGTTTACCGGCGAGATCGACCTCGCCGCGCTGCTTCCTCGGGCTCCGTCCGGCTGGTAAGCCGCCGCATGGCCGCCGCCGTCGCCGGATCAGCCGGCAAGAAACATTCCAGTGCCAGTTCCGAAAGGGTCACGTCGATCGGCGTGCCTAAAACCGTGGTGGTGCTGAAAAAGGACAAAACCCCAACGTCCGTGGCCAGGCGAAACGGCACGGCGACCGCCGCGAAGTTCTGGCTCGCGGCGTGCGGCGCGGGCTCGGCGGGAGTGTCGTAGCCGCACAGTTCGGCGATCAGTTCGACCAGCACCGGGTCACCCGAGACCTCGATCTGCTGCCGCAGCCGCTCAAGCAGATGCGCCCGCCACTCCCCCAGATTGACGGTGCGCGGCGCGAGCCCACCCGGATGCAGGCTCAGGCGTAGCACATTCACCGGCGGTCGCAGCAGCGCGGGATCGACGCCCGCGATCAACGGCGCCACGGCCCGATTGGCGGCCGCCATGCACCAGTGCCGATCGACCGCCAGTGCCGGATGCGGCTCATGACCCGCCAGCACGAGGTCGATCGCCTGTCGCGCCGCCGTCATCGCCGGGTCGTCGAGCCGCCGTTCAGGAAACGCCGCGGCGTAGCCAGCCGCGTTCAGCAGCGCGTTACGCGCCCGCGGCGGCACATCCAGCCGCTCCGCCAAATGCAGCACCATCTCCCGACTGGGCGTTGAGCGGCCGGTTTCCAGGAAGCTCAGATGCCTGGTGGAGATATCCGCCTCGCACGCGAGATCGAGCTGGCTCATGCGCCGCCGCTGGCGCCATTCCCGCAACAAATCGCCGACCGGACGGGAGGCGGGCTCGGTGGTGGTGATCAGGATCATGGCGAACGCTACCGCGCCGCGACAATCGTCGCCATTACCTGTGAGTTAATTGTTAGGGGACACCGGCTGTGAACTCCTGCCGCCGTGCATCACCCGATGCCAAACACAGGAGCCATGCAATACACGACACAACCGACCGTATCGCGCTGTCGTTACGCTGGATGCGGTGCGGGGTGTGAGGTTCATTACCGTCGTGGCCCGGTCAGGCCGAGCCACGACGGCGGCCGGTTCACACCAGCGAACATCCGCCCAGGTTCATCGGACGGAACGCTTCCGCCGCCGGAACGGTGCGCTTCAGATTGTAATAGTCCCACGGCCCCTTCGACTGCTCCGGCGATTTGACCTCGAACAGATACATGTTGTGAATGACGCGTCCGTCCTTGCGCACCATTCCATCGCCGAACAGCGGATCGTTCGTCGGCGTCGCCTTCATTTCCTCGATCACCGCCCGGCCGCTGGCCTTGGCCTTGTCATAGCCAACCTTGAGCACCGCTTTCAGGTAATGCGTGACCGCCGAATACTGGCCGGCGTGGATCGAGCCTGGGACGCTGCCGCCCATCTTCGCCTGGAAGCGCTTCGCGAACGCCCGTGTTCCATCATTCATGTTCCAATAAAACGGTTCCGTCAGCAGCACACCCTGGGCCGCCGACAGTCCGACGCCATGCACGTCATGGATCAGGAAGATCAGGCCGGCGACCTTCATTCCGCCCTTCATCAGGCCGAATTCCGACGCCTGCTTGATGCAATTGACCGTGTCGCCGCCGCCATTGGCCAGGCCCAGTACTTTCGCGCCGCTGGCTTTGGCCTGCAGCAGGAACGACGAAAAATCCGTGGTGCCCGGAAACGGTGCCAGAGCCTCACCCAGCACCTTGCCGTTCGCACCGGTGACGAAACTCGCCGCGTCCTTCTGCAACGAATGCCCGAACGCGTAGTCGGCGGTGATGAAGAACCAGGTGTCGCCGCCTTCCTTGACCGTCGCGTCGACCACACCGTGCGGCATCGACCAGGTGTCGTACACCCAGTGCAGATGGTTCGGTCCGCAATGCCCGCCGGTGATATCCGCCGAGGCGCCGCCGGTGAATATCGCGACTTTATCCTTCTGCTTCACCAGATCGCCGATCGCGAACGCCGCCGACGACAGCGGCACATCGGTGATCAGATCGACGCCGTCGGTATCGATCCACTTGCCGGAAATAGCCATCGCGACATCCGGTTTGAGTTGCAGGTCAGCGGACACCACTTCCACCGGAATGTCGGAATGCGCGTTAAGGAAGTCTTCCACCGCCAGTTGCGTACCGGCGACGGAACCCGCACCACTATTGGCCGCGTACGGCCCGGCCATGTCGGTCAGGACACCGATGCGGATCGGCGGCCGTTGCGCTCTCGCGCGGCCGGTCAGCGCGGCGGCGGCGAGGCCGGCGCCCAAGGTGACTCGTCGGGTGATGGATCCTGTCATGCTACGCTCTCCCTGGTTTTTCTGGTCTCACCCGGTGACGAGAACGCCAGCCTGGATCAACTGCTCGATTTCACTCTGTGCATAGCCGTGCTCGGTCAAAATCGCCACACCGTGCTCGCCTTTCGAGGGTGCCACCGTGCGCGGCGAGCCGTCCTGAAACGGTGGCATACCGATGAGGTTCGGCAACGGAATCGCCTGAGGCACATGCGGATGATGCGTCCAGGCAACGGCGCCGCTTTCGGCGACATGCGGTTGTTTCAGGAACGCGGGGTACGAGTTCAACGCCTCGTGCATGATCCGATGCTCGGTGAATTTCGCCGACCAGGCGGCCGTCGTGTCGGTCGCCAGCAACGGACGCAGCACGGAATCGATTTCCGCGGCATGCGGCTCCCGGCCGGCGGGCGTGCGGTAATGTTCGTTGGCGCCGAACGCCGGCTGATCGACAGCCTCGCAGTAGCCTTCCCACTCCCACGGCCGCACCACCGTGATCGACATGAACCCATCCTTGGTCTGATAAACGCCACTGGGCGGAATACCTTGCCGCACCGCGCCGTCTTCCAGATATGACGACATCAGCCGCACCACCTGCAATCCGGCGGCCGCCTGCATCAGGCTGGAATCGATATGCCGGCCGCGCGGCTCGTGCTGGCGCGCGAGCAACGCCGCGGCGACGGCGGAGAACGAATAAATCGCCGTGCTCATGTCGATCGAAATGAACGGGATACGATGCGGGATACCGTCCTGACCGCGGTTTTCCGACATCATGCCGGTATAGGCCTGCAACACCGGATCCATCGCCGGACGTTCCGCCAATGGTCCTTTCTGACCGAACCCGGACACGGACAGATACAGAATGCGCGGTTCCCGCGCCGCCACCGCGTCATAGCCAAAGCCCAGACGGTCGATCACGCCGGGCCGGAAGCCTTGCACGAACACGTCGGCGTCGCGGATCAAACGCCACAACACGGCGCGCCCGGTCTCTGGTTTCAGGTCCAGCGCGATCGAGCGTTTGCCGATATTCGCCGGGATCGAATACGCGGTGTGATCGCCGTATTTGGTGCCGAGGCCGCGGGCCCAATCGCCGGTGTCGGTGGGCTCGACCTTAATCACGTTGGCGCCGTACTGAGCCAGCATCATGGCGCAGTAAGGACCCGCCACACCCTGACTGACGTCGATCACTTTCAGGCCGGCGTAAGGCGCCTCGTAGCTCATGACTTCGTTTCCTCCGGCGTTTGGGGCATCATAGCTGTAGCGCGACGAGCGCGCGAACATAGGGCCTGGCGCGCGGGAGGCGCGACCCCAGACCCGTTCTTAACCCAAGGAGCAGATGATCATGATCCACGTCCTCGCCGTCATTACCACCAAACCCGGCAAACGCGCCGAAGTCCTGGCGGCGTTTCATGCCAATATACCGGCCGTGCATGCCGAGGCCGGCTGCATCGAATATGGCCCCGTTATCGATGCGCCCAATTCGCCCGCGAAATACGGCGACGACACCTTTGTCGTGGTCGAGAAGTGGGAGAGCCCGGACCATCTGAAGGCGCATGCCGCCTCCCCGCACATGGCGGCTTATGGCGCCAAGACTCGCGACCTGTTGGCGGATCGCCAGATCCACATCATGCAGAACGGCTGAGCCTCTGGCGAGGATGGCGCTGGTGCGCCATCCTCGATGCCAGGGACGACGGAGGAAACCATGGACCTGAGCCTGTCCGAGGAATACCAGGCGTTGCAGGCGGAGATCCGCGCCTTCATCGCGACGCAAGGGCATAAGTCGCCGAAGGTTGGTGGCGGGCGAAAGCGGCCCGACCAAAAGACGCTGGACTGGCAGAAGACGTTGCTGGAGCACGGCTATGTCGGCCGCACGATTCCGGTGGAGTACGGCGGCGCCGGGAAAACTCCCGACGTCATGGAAGCCGCCGTGATCGCCAGTGAGTTCACCGCCGCGAACATTTATGCCGGCCTGACCAATCAGGGCGTGTCGATGCTGGTGCCGACTCTGCTGGAGGTCGGCACGGAGGAGCAGAAGCGCGCCTACGTCGGGCCGACAATTCGCGGCGATATCATTTGGTGTCAGGGCTATTCCGAGCCCGGCAACGGCAGCGACCTCGCGAACGCGCAGACGAAAGCCGAGTTGAAGGACGGGTTCTGGGTGGTGAACGGCCAGAAGATATGGACCAGTTCCGCGCATTACGCCGACATGATGTTCCTGTTGTGCCGCACCGAACCGCACAGGCCGAAACACGAGGGCCTGTCTTATCTTTTGCTGTCGATGAACTCACCCGGAATCGACCGGCGCCCGTTGAAAACGATGACGGGCCGGAGCGAGTTCAACGAAGTATTCTTCACCGACGTCAAAGTGCCGGAAAGTCAGATCGTGGTTGGGCGGGGCAAGGGCTGGTACGTCGCGAACGTCACCTTGAAGCACGAACGTTCGATGATTGGTAACGCCGACAAGGTCACCACGCGGCTGGAGCAACTGATCAAAATGCTGAGCGCGACCGAGGTCGATGGCGTTCCCCTCATCCGCCAGGCTGAATTCCGCGACCGGTTACTGCGTCTGCAAGGCGAAGTCATCGCCTGGAAAGCGCATAATTTGCGGCTGCTGACCGAGGCGGCGCAAGGCATCGACTCCGGCGTCAAACGCATGATCGTTAAGTACGGCGGCACCATGCTGGGGTTCCGCCTGTCGTCGCTGGCGGTGGACGCTCTTGGCGCGGTGGGATTGCCGTTCGAATCGGCCGGTGAAGACGCCGAGGACGATGACGCCACCACCTGGAACATCGATTACATGTACGATGTCGGATTGATGATCGGCGGCGGGTCCAACAACATTCAGAAGAACATCATCGGCGAACGCGGCCTCGATTTGCCGCGCGAGCCGAAGGTGCAGACCGCCGCCACGATCGGGAGAGGCTGATGGAATTCGGTCTGAGCCTCGAACAGCGGCAGTTCGACGATTCGTTGCGTGAGTTCCTGAAGGACCGGCTGCCGATGGAGCGGCTGCGCGCGTTGGCGGAGCCGGGTGGTGGTTACGATGCCGACTTATGGAACGGCCTGGCGGAACTCGGTTTGCACGGCCTGATCGTACCGGAACGATTCGGCGGTGCGGGCCTTGGCGTGCTGGATGCCGCGGTCGCGGCCGAGGGGCTTGGTTATGCCGCCGCGCCGGTGCCTTTCACCGGAACGACGGTCATGGCTCCGCTTGCGTTTATGAACAGCGCGACCGAAGCGCAGCAGGACGAATACTTACCCATGGTGGCGGCGGGCGAGGCGCGGATCGCGGTCGGCTTCGCCGGCCTCGCGGGACAGACCGGCGCGGCGTCAGTCACACTGGATGGAACGCGACTGAGCGGAACCGTCAACGGCGTGATGGACGCGGGCGCGGCCACGCATTTCTTGATTTATCTCCGCGACGGCACCGCCGCGTTGGTCGAGGCCGACGCTCCTGGTCTGTCGACGTCGCTCCATCGCTCGCTGGATCGAACACGGCCGTTGGTGGATGTGGCATTCAACTCGTCGCCCGCGGTTGTGCTCGCCGCCGCCAACGATAAAGTCGCCGCCGCGCGCAAGGTGCTGGACGCGGGACGGGTTATTCTCGCCGCTGATATGCTTGGCGCGGCGCAGACCATGCTCGATCGCGCGGTCGCGTTCGCCAAGGAGCGGGTGCAGTTCGGCCGCGTCATCGGCAGCTTCCAGGGCGTGAAATACATGCTCGCCGATTGCGTCACGACGTTGGAGCCGTGCCGCGGAATGGTGTGGTACGCGGCGCACGCTCAGGATGCGATGCCGGATGAGGCGCGGCTGACGGCGTGCCATGCGAAGGCACATGTCGCCGATGTCGCGCGTGAGGTGGCTCGCATGACGACCGAGACGCACGGCGGTATGGGTTTTACTGATTTGCTTGGGCTGCACTACTGGTTCAAGCGGATCGGGTTCAATCGTCAGGTGCTCGGCGGTCCGGAACGATGCCGCGAGGAAGCGGCCGAACTGCAAGGATGGAGGTTGGATCGATAAGGCCAGGGCTCTCCCCTGGACCCGCCAGGTGCAGTGCACCTGGACCCCATCCATTGGGTTGCGGGATGAGGGCGCCCTCATCCCGCGACGCGAACAGTTGTCGTCCAGGGGGCAAAGCCCCTGGCCTTATCACCCCCTCTGGCGCACAATCGCGGCAAATGCGGAGGACCGGAGCATGACGTCTCTGCCGATCGATCAACTGATCGACACGCAACGCGGCCTGATCAGCCGCGAAATCTTCGTCTCGCCGGAGTTTCACAAGGAAGAACTCGAACGTCTGTTCAGCCGCGCCTGGCTGTTTGTCGGCCATGAAAGCCAGATCCCCAAACCGGGCGATTATTTCGTGTCCCGGATGGGCGACGAATCGGTGATCATGTGCCGCGATGCCCAAAGCAAGGTGCATGTCTTCTTGAATTCGTGCCGGCACCGCGGGATGAAGGTTTGCCGCTACGAACAGGGTAATACCTCGTTGTTCGTGTGTCCGTACCACTCCTGGAGCTACACGACCGACGGCAAATTGCAAGGCGTGCCGCTGTATCGGGCGCTGTACGAAGGCACGCTGGACCGCTCGGAATGGTCGCTGATCGAGGTGCCGAAACTGCGGATTTATAAGAGTACCGTCTGGGCCTCGTGGGACGCCGAGGCGCCGGACCTGATGACGTATCTCGGCGATGCGGTCGATCATCTCGATCAGGTGCTGGACTGCCGCGATGGACGGCCCGGCGGCTCCGAGGTCATCGGCGTGCACAAGTGGATCCTGCCCACCAACTGGAAATTCGCGGCGGAGAATTTTCTGGGCGACAGTTATCATAACCCGTCGCACCGATCCGTGGACATGATCGGCATCGGTCCCTCGGCGCAACGCGGCCAACGGCGCGACAACGAATATGCCAAGGGCCAGCATGTCTGGGTCGGCTTCCCGCAAGGCCACGGCATGCACAGCGTGCATATGCCGGAACAATTCGAATATCAGCCGGGCTACGCGCAATACCCCGAGGTTGAAGAGTACTTTCGACATGCGTTTTACGAACGGCAACGCCGGCTCGGGAACAAAGCGAGACTTCTGCCGTTCACCGGCAACCTGTTTCCCAACACGTCGTGGCACGGCCGGCAGCCACGCGCGTTGTGCGTCTGGCATCCGCACAGCACGACGGAAACCGAGGCCTGGCGGTTTTTCCTCGTCGACGCCGATGCGCCGGCGGTGGTGAAGGACGTTTCGCGGCGGTTCTACATGCGGTATTCCGGACCGGCCGGCATGACCGAACAGGACGACATGGAGAACTGGCTTTACGCGACCCAGTCCAGCAAAGGCACGATCGCACGGCGCTATCCATTCAACTATCAGATGTCGATGGGTGCGTACAAGGTCGACGACCCGATCCCCGGCATGGTTTCGACGCAGATCACCGACCAGACGCCGCGTAACTATTACCGGGTTTACGCGCGCTACCTGAAGGGCGAGTCCTGGGATTCGCTGCTTGGCCGCGATCTGGCCCCACTGCGCGCCGCGGCGGAGTGACCGCCATGATCAACCTCGCCGCCGGCACCGTGGACCGGGAGATTTTCACCTCACCCGATGTGCATCGTCAGGAACTGGAGAAACTGTTCACCCGTTCCTGGTTGTTCGTTGGGCACGAGAGCCAGATCCCCAAACCGGGCGACTTCTTCGTCTCCCGCATGGGCGACGGTCCGGTCATCCTGTGCCGCGACGACCGCGGCGGCATCCATGTGTTCCTGAATTCCTGCCGCCATCGCGGCATGAAGGTGTGCCGTTACGAACATGGCAACACCGCGTTGTTCGTTTGCCCGTATCATTCCTGGAGTTATACGACCGATGGCAAGCTTCAGGGTGTACCGCAATATCGCACGCTGTATGCCGGCACTTTGAACCGCGACGAATGGGGCCTGGTCGAGGTCGCCCGCATGGCGAACTACAAAGGCACCATCTGGGCTTCCTGGGATCCTGAGGCTCCGGATTTTCTCAACTGGCTCGGCGATGCCGTGGACCATTTCGATCATGTGATAGACTGCCGCGACGGGCGGCCCGGCGGCGCCGAGGTCATCGGTGTGCACAAATGGGTCTTTCCGTCCAACTGGAAATTCGCCGCGGAAAATTTTCTTGGCGACAGCTACCACAATCCCTCGCACCGGTCGGTCGACATGGTTGGCATGAGCGCGAGCGCGCAGGCGGGGCAGCGGCGCGATAATGAGTATGCGAAAGGGCAACGAGTCTGGGTTGGCTATCCGCAGGGCCATGGCATGACCAGCGGGTATGTGCCGGACGATGTTGAATATACGCCGACCTATCAGCAATATCCCGAGGTCGACGAATATTTTCGGCATTGCTTTTATGAACGCAAGCGCCGGCTTGGCGAGCGTGCCAACCTGTTGCCGTTGGTTGGCACGATCTTTCCCAACGCCTCCTACCACGGGCGGCAACCACGCGGCATCTGTGTCTGGCATCCGCATGGGCCGACGGAAACCGAAGCCTGGCGTTTCTTCCTGGTCGATGCCGACGCGCCCGCCGCGGTGAAAGATGTGCCGCGCCGTTACTACATGCGGTATTCCGGTCCCGCTGGCATGACCGAGCAGGACGATATGGAGAACTGGCTCTATGCCACCGCCGCCAGTAAGGGGACGATCGCGAAGCGCTACCCGCTGAATTATCAGATGTCGATGAAATTGCCGAATGCGACCCATCTCGGGCCGGGCGAGGTCGCGACTCAAATGACGGATCAGACGCCGCGCAATTTCTACCGCGTCTGGCAGCGCTACATGAGCGGTGACAACTGGGATTCCCTGTTGGGTCGCGACATCCAACCGATGCTGAGGGCGGCGGAATGAAAAAAGGCCTCGCATATTTCGAACTGAAGCAGGAGATCGAGGAGTTCCTGTATCAGGAGGCCGATCTGCTGGACACGCGAAAATTCCGCGAGTGGCTCGATCTGCTGGCGGAAGATCTGGTCTACTTCATGCCGATCCGCCGCAACGTGAAATTCGGCGAGCACGACGAGCGGGAAAACACCCGGCAAGGTGAAGGCATTTCCTGGTTCGACGAAGACAAATGGACGGTGACCAAACGCGTCGAGCAAATCCTGACCGGTGTGCACTACGCCGAGGAGCCGCTCTCGCGGGTCACGCACATGGTCAGCAACGTGCGTTTGCTCGACGTTAAACCGTCGATGGAAGATCCTGACGAGGTCACGGTCGGTTGCCGATTTCTGGTGTTCCAGAGTCGGGTCGAATACGAGCATTACACGTTCATTGGCCGCCGCACCGATGTTCTGCGGCGGAACGGTGATTCGTGGCTGATCGCGCGGCGGGAACTGATACTGGAGCAGAACGTGTTGCTGGCGAAGAATCTCAGCATACTGTTTTGACGGGGAAAACCGATGATCGAACTGATCGCGGTCAAGGTCGGCGCGAAACTCAGTCTGATCGGCGATATCACCGCCGAAGTGATCGAAAAGATCGACGACGAGTGGGTGAAGGTGCGCCTGCTGACCGTGCCGAAGGGAAAAGGCCACGCGGGGGACGAGGAGCTTTGCCACGCCACCGACGTCAAGGAAGTCTTATAGGCGTGCGCGGCTGTTGAGTTGCGTGCGGGTCGCGGGGACACCGATCCGACCGTGCCGTCGGCATCGCCACATTTATCGCGAAGCTCACGAAGGGGCAAGCGGGACGCCCCGCGGTCAGCAATGCACAGGCACGCTTCGTGAGCTTTGGGTGCTTCGTGAGCTTCGCGATGCAACGGCACCAGATGCGCGGGAAAGCGGCGACACGATACTCCGGGACCTGAGCCATACGGTCCAGGTCCCTCGCATTCACCCGCCGGGGCGATTCCCCAGCAGCCGCGCCCAGCCATGCGGATCCGGCTCGGTCCCGTATTGAATTCCCACGATCGTGTCGTACAGCTTCTGCGTCAGCGCCCCGGTCTTCCCGTCGCTGATCACATACCGCTCACCTTTGTAGCCTAGCTCACCCACGGGCGAGATCACCGCCGCCGTCCCGGTGCCCCACATTTCCAGCCGTCCCGCCTTCGCCGCGTCCAGCACTTCATCGATCGAGACCTGCCGCTCGGACACGCGCATCCCCCACTCGCGCAGCAGCGTCAGCACGGAATCCCGCGTGATCCCCGCCAGGATCGCACCACCCAGAGGCGGCGTGACGATCTCATCGCCGATCTTCACCATGATGTTCATGGTGCCGACCTCGTCGAGGTATTTGTGCTCGATCGCATCCAGCCACAGCACTTGCGTATATCCGGCTTTCTGTGCTTCCTCGGCGCCGTACAGGCTTGCCGCGTAGTTGGCCATCGTCTTGGCCGCGCCAAGGCCGCCTTTCACCGCCCGGACGTGCTGGTCGGAGGCCAGGATCCGCACCGGATTCATGCCCTCTTTGTAATAAGCCCCGACCGGCCCGATGATCACATAGTACAGATACGAGTGCGACGGATGCACGCCGAGGAACGTTTCGGTCGCGATGACGGTGGGCCGGATATACAGGGATGTGCCAGGCTTTTTCGGCACCCAGCGCTGATCGATCTCGACCAGCGCGCGGATCGATTCCTCGACCATCGTGGGATCGAGTTCCGGGATACACAGATAATGCGCCGAGCGGTTCAACCGCCGCGCGTGATCGGGCAGCCGAAACAGCCGGACATGCCCGTCACGGCCGCGAAACGCCTTCAACCCGTCGAAAATCCCCTGCCCGTAATGCAGCACGCAGGTCGCCGGATCGAGCGTGAACGGCCCGTACGGGACGATCCGGGGATCATGCCAGCCTTTCCCCGACTCATAGTTCATCAGGAACATGTGGTCGGTGAAGACGTTGCCGAATGTAAGCGAATCGTCCGATGGCGGAGTTTTTGGCGAACTGCTGCGGGTGATGGCGATGTCTGACATGACTCTCTCGGCGGTTTCCTGGGTCGGTAGATAGGACAGTATTTCTGCCATATCTCGTGGCCGGTCTGCAAGCCCCTTATTCCGCTCAGATGGCAAGCCACGCAACAGGATTACGTCCCGACCCCGATAATGGTCAGATTGTTAAGCGCCAGCCGACCCGCCCAAAGGCGACCAGGCCGGATCGGTGGCATCCGCCGGGGTCGGCACCGGCTGCTCGTTGAACCCCGTCACATCGATCGAAAACAGCCGCGCGGAGTAGCCGATGCCTTGCGAGTCGCCCCGGGTTTCGCGCCAGAACATCAGCACGCGGCCGTTTGGCGCGAAGGTCGGCCCCTCGACCAGCCAGCCATCCGCCAGAATGCGTTCGCCCGAGCCATCCGGACGCATCACCCCGATGGAAAAGTTCGAGGTATCGCCGGCATAGCGGGTGAACGCGATCAGGTCGCCGCGCGGCGACCAGACCGGCGTGCCGTAACGGCCGCTGCCATAGCTGATCCGCTGCGCGCTGCCGCCATTCGCACTCATGAGGTAGATCTGCTGATCGCCGCCGCGATCGGAGGCGAACGTGATCCGCGCCCCGTCCGGGCTGTAACACGGGCTGACATCGATCGCCCCCGAGTTGGTCAGCCGCCGCGCCGCGCCGCCGCTGACCGCGATGATATCCGACCCGCCGCCGTTGGTGGTGGCCATCACCACCGTTCCGCCATCCGGCGACCAGCGGGGCGAGAACGTCATCGTATCGAACCGGCCCAGAGACGATTGCGCTCCGGTCGCCAGGTTCATCGTATAAACCCGCGGCTGATTGTTGGCATAGCTCATGTAAACAATCTCATCCCGCTTCGGATTGAAGCGCGGCGTCAGCGTCAGCCACGTCCCATCGCTTAGATACCGCTGATTTTCGCTGTCCTGGTCCATGATCGCCAGCCGCCGGATGCGTCGCGCCTTGGGGCCCTGTGACGAGACATAGACGATCCGCGTATCGAAATAGCCCTTCTCGCCGAGCAGCCGTTCGTAGATCGCGTCGGCCATGATGTGGGCCACGCGCCGCCAGTTGGCTTTCGGCGCGGTGAACGCGGTCCCCTGAATTTGCGTCCCGGGCAGAATGTCCCACAGCCGGAACTCCACGCGCACCGTCGCCCCGTCATCGAACGCCTGTCCCGTAACCAGCGCCTGGGCGCCGGTGGGTTTCCAGTTCTCGAAGTTTGGCGTGCCGCCGTCGGACGGCCCGCTCTGGATGAACGCGGCGCGGACGAGCGGGCGGAACAGCCCGCTGCGCGCGAGATCGCTCGTCACGATGGCGGAAATATTGGCGCCCAAAGGGCCGCCGCCCAGATCGGTGATGGCGACCGGGATGGGTGCGTTGCGCGCGCCGTTCACGTCGATGACGGCGGATTTTCCCGTGTCCCCCGCGGTCTGCGCCAACACCGGAAGCGGCGCGGCGAGCAACGCGGCGGAACCCAGCGCCTTAAGGATAAAATCACGCCGGCGGAATTGGGGAGAAGGCAACAGGATCATCGGTGGTCACCTCAGGTGGGAAAGAACGCACGCCGCGCGGCCGGTCGAGCGGCGCGGGATCTTGAAGTGGCGTACAACCGCATCGAGACCGTCGTGCTCGGGCTCGACCCCACGGCATGCACAAATCGTCGCGCTGAACCGTCACTGTTTCGGTGTTGGGACGGTGGCGCCAGAACCTCGACAAGTAAGTGTCTGAACACGGAGAAGACAGGGGCAAGGCAGGGACTTTCACGGAAAAGCAAGAGTTTTGAACGCATCGAGCGGTGCATGATCGAACGTCCACACGAAGCGCCACACTTTCTTCTCCGTGACAATCCGTGCCTTTTCTCTGTCTTCTCCGTGTTAAAGCCTTGCTTTCTTTCGGCCGGCGAACCAACCGATGACCACCCAAGACCGACATCTGAATTCGAGATGTGTGAACTTCGCAGGGCTCGGCCCGAGCATCCGCGACGATCCCCGGCAATTTGAAACCTTGCGTTCTGCCAGTGATCCTCGCGCCGGGCCCGAGGATGACGATAAAGAACGGGCCATGCCACCGGGAGCCTGATCACGGCCGGAACCGGAACGTAAGATTATTGATACGGCCGAGCATCTGATGCGGCAGCGGCAAAGTGGCGCAGCGGACATCCATGACGGCACGGACGGCGCGCTCGGCGAACGCCTGGAACACCGGGTCGGACAGTTTGCCTTTGTCCTCATCGGCCACGGTCACGAGCCGGCTCGTGCCGGTGGCATCGGTGACGACATTCAGCACGACACTCAATTTATCCAGGCCTTGCGCGCCGGAGTCCTTGGTCCAGCACTCCCGCACGTGCGCGCCGATCTCACCGCGTTGCGCCGCGCTCAACGCGTCGGTGTCGTTGCTCGCCGGATTGCCACCGCTGTCAGGCTGGCCACCCGCCCGAGGGTTCGGACGCGCCCGCGGCGGGTCCGTCCGCGCCTGCATCTGGCGCAGCCGCAGCAGCGTCGCCTCCATCGCCGAGCTGTTTTCCGCCATGTTCTTTGTCACATTCGGCTGTGCGGTCTGGCTCGGCTTCGATGGCGGCGGCGTGTCCGGCGGCGGCGGCACCGGAGGCGTCACCAACCGAGGAGGCGCTTCACGCGGCGGCGCCGGTGGGGCGGGCGGCGGCGGGATGATCGGCGCCTCCCTGGGGCTCGGCTCCGGCGGCGGCAGTTCGGACGGCGGCGCCGGCAATGGCGCGCTCACCCTGGGCGGCGCCGGAGGCGGCGGCGGCGGTGGAGGCGGCGGCGGTGCCTCGATTGGTTCCGGCTTCGGCGCCTCGGTGACCGGCGGCGCGGGCGGCGCGATCTCTTTCGCGGGGGCCGGGACCGGAGCGGGCGCCGGCGCCTTGATCGTGCTTCGCGCCTTGCCGTCGAAAATCATTTCGACCGTCGCGTCGGGTTCTTTCTCCGGCTCGGTCTTCCAACTGGGAATGGTGATCACCAGCGCCAGGACGACCATCAGGTGGCCGAGCACCGAGACGATCCCGCCAGTGCGCAAACGGGGATTTTCCGCCAGAAACCGCCTGACCGGTGCCGTCAAAACCGGGGGAGACCGTTGCAGCATCGCGCCGCCGATCAGCCCCGTCCGGGGCGCACCGGCCTCGGCGCCGCTGCCGGCGTCGCGCCGATCTGTTCAGCCAGCAGCGCGACATGGGTGAACCCACCCTGGGTGATGATCCCCATGAGCTCCATGATTCGGCCGTACGGCAGCATCTTGTCGCCGCGCACGAAGATGCGGCGGTCAGGATTGTTGCGCGCGATCGCCTTCAGTTTGTCCACCACGTCGGGTAGCGGCACCGGTTCGTCCTGTAGATACACATCGCCGTTCGCTCGCACCGACACCGTCAGCGGCTGACTGTCGTTGTTGATCGGTTGCGCGTTCGTCTTCGGCAGATCGACCGACACGCCGGAGGTCATCAGCGGCGCGGTGACCATGAAGATGATCAGCAGCACCAGCATGACGTCGACCATCGGCGTGACGTTGATTTCCGCCAATGGCCGGTAGCGGCTGCGCGCCGAGCCTTTCTGGTTGAGCGAGAACGCCACCGGTCAGTTCCCCCCGCTCATGGCCCCTGCCCCGCTGCCACCCACCCCGATGGCGGCTTCGCTCTGGCGCGAGAGGATGGCGCTGAACTCACTGCCGAAGCCTTCCAGCCGCGCCGCGAAGCGGGACAGGTCGGTGCTGATCTTGTTATAGGCGAGCACCGCCGGGATCGCCGCGACGAGGCCGATCGCGGTGGCGAACAACGCCTCCGCGATGCCGGGTGCCACCACCGCCAGGTTGGTGTTGTGCATCTGCGCGATGGCGGCGAAGCTGTGCATGATCCCCCACACGGTGCCGAACAGGCCGATGAACGGCGCGGTGGCTCCGACAGAAGCCAGGAACACCATCCAGCGTTCCATCCGCTCCATCTCCCGCGTCACGGTGACCGTGATCGCGCGATCGACGCGTTCCCGCACCGACGAGTGCGCGATGTCGGCGCCGGCGGCTTTCTTCGACCGCCGCCACTCGTTCATCGCGGCGGAGAACACCGAGGCCATCGGATGTTTCGGGTTGTCGCCGTCCTGGTCGAACAGCTCATCCAGGCTGCCGCCGGACCAGAACTTGTCCTCGAACGCGGTCGCCTCGCGGTTGACCTTGCGCAGGCTAACGACTTTCTCAAACACCACGGCCCAGACCCAGACGCTGGCGGCGAGCAGGCCGAGCATCACGAGCTTGACGACGAAGTTGGCCTCTAAGAACAGCCCCCACAGCGAGAAGTCGGTCCCCTGCGCGACCAGATTGGCCGCGTCAACTGTCGAATTCACGTCCGTATTTCCCCTTCTTTCCAACCGGCATGGCTGACGGCCGGTCCGCTTTACTCTTCATGGCCCGACGCTTCATGGCCCGATCCTCGTGAACTCGTCATGGCCTGGTCGAGCCGGACCAGAACAATGAGGCGCCTATGCCTGCCCGTCCGCCGCGCTTCTGCTTCGCATGGCCGCCAGCCGTTCCCGCCACAACGGCGGAATGCGGCCGGGCTTGTTTCCTTCCAGGCGCACGCATGCCAGCCGAACCGCCAGCACCGCGCAGACACCGTCCTTGTTCCGGACAGTTTGGCGCAACCTGGTCGTGGCGCCGCCGACCTCCAGCACTTCGGTCTCGACCGTCAGCGCCTCATCCAATCGCGCGCCGCGCTCATAGTCCACTTCCAGGCGGCGCACCATGAACATCACGCCGAACCGCTCGACAAGCTCCGCGTGGGGCACGCCCAGGTCGCGGAGGGCTTCGGTGCGGGCACGTTCGGCATAGCGCAGGTAGGTGGCGTGGTAGACGACTCCGCCGGCATCGGTGTCTTCGTAGTAAACCCGTATGGCATAACGATGGCGGCCGTCCGGCGGGATGG
>CALFNB010000071.1 GCA_937902425.1 uncultured Acetobacteraceae bacterium
ATGGCGATCTTGAACAACTGCCGCGGGATCAGGTCCTTCAACCGTCCGCAGATCGCCCGTCCGCGAGTCTCGGCCACCGCGCGATGGGCGATGAAGCTCAACGCGTCGACGGGGTCGTTGTTCACCAGGATTGAAATCCGCACGAGTTCGCCTTCGGCGTAACCATCCATCTGATAGTCGAAGCTGGCATAGCCGCGGGAGACCGATTTCAGCCGGTCATAAAAATCGAACACGACCTCATTCAACGGAATGCGGTACACCACCATCGCGCGATTGCCGACATAAGTCAGATCAACCTGAATGCCACGCCGCTCCGTGCACAGCGCCAGAATACTGCCCAGATACTCGTCCGGAACCATGATCGTCGCCTTGATCCACGGCTCCTCGATATGATCGATCTGCGACGGATCGGGCATATCGACCGGATTGTGCAACTCCATCACCTGCCCGTTGGTGCGATGGATGCGATAAACCACCGACGGCGCGGTCGCGATCAGATCGAGGTCGAATTCCCGGCTCAGCCGTTCCTGGATGATTTCCAGATGCAACAAACCCAGGAATCCGCAGCGAAACCCGAAACCGAGCGCGGCGGAGGTTTCAGGTTCGTAGTGAAAACTCGCGTCATTCAGGCGCAGCTTGCCCAGAGAGTCGCGCAGCTTCTCGAAGTCGTCGGCGTCGACCGGATACAGTCCGCACCAGACCACCGGAATGGACGGCTTGAACCCCGGCAGAGGCTCCGCCGCCGGCGTCCGGTCGTCGGTGATCGTATCGCCGATGTTGCAGTCCGCGACGGTTTTGATGGCGGCCGTGATATACCCGATCTCGCCCGGCCCCAGATCGTCGGTCGGCTCCATGCGCGGCGAGAACACGCCGACCTGCTCGATGACGTGGGTCGAGCCCTTCGCCATCATGCGGATCTTCTGGCCGTGTTTCAGCCGTCCGTCCTTGATGCGCACCAGGATGACGACGCCCAGATACTGGTCGTACCAACTGTCGACCAGCAGCGCTTTCAGCGGAGCGTTGGCGTTGCCGGTCGGCGGCGGCAGGCGATGCACCAGAGCCTCCAGCACACCCTCGATGTTCAGGCCGGTTTTGGCGCTGATTTCCACGGCGTCGGAGGCGTCGAGCCCGATCACATCCTCGATCTGCTGCTTCACTCGTTCCGGTTCGGCGGCGGGCAGGTCGATCTTATTGAGGATCGGGACGATCTCATGGTTCGCCTCGATCGCCTGGTAGACATTGGCCAGCGTCTGCGCCTCCACCCCCTGGCTGGCGTCGACGACGAGCAACGAGCCCTCACACGCGGCCAGGCTGCGGCTGACCTCGTAGGCGAAGTCCACGTGACCGGGCGTATCCATGAGGTTCAGCTCATACGTCTCGCCGTTTTTGGCCTTGTATGACAAGCGGACGGTCTGCGCCTTGATCGTGATGCCGCGTTCCCGCTCCAGCTCCATGCTGTCCAGGACCTGGTTGGTCATTTCGCGGTCGCTCAACGCGCCGGTGAACTGGATCAGCCGGTCGGCCAGGGTAGATTTCCCATGGTCGATATGGGCGATGATCGCGAAGTTGCGGATATGGTCGGTCGGCGTGTCGGTCATTATCAGTTGTCAGTAATCAGTTTTCAGGGGTCAGACGGTGACCCTCCGGTCGTGCCCCCTGATAGGCGTTGTGCGGCGCGATGTCATCCGTCGGATGGGTAGTTCGCCCGATATGTCTCGGTCAGCACCTCGTCCAGCCGCTTTCCCGCCTGATACGGACGCATCTCCGGCGGAATCACGGCGTCGGGATGCTGCCGGGGGCAGGGTTCCGCCGCGCCGATCACCTGATGGACCGGGAAGCGGGCAGCCCAGATCGGCAGAGCGTAATCCTCCTCCTCGTCACCGACATGGGTTTCCCTGATCTTGGCGGAGGCCTGCTCGATCTCCATCGACACGAAGGTTGTTGCCTTGAATTCCTGGGCGTTGGGCACGCGGAGCAGCTTCGACCGGCCCGGGTAGAAGCGGTCGACGAACCCATCCATGGCGCGGCGCTTTGCTTCGTCGCCCTCCAGCAGACGGGCGGTGCCGAACGCCATGACCGAGCGATAGTTGACCGAATGATGGAACCCCGACCGCGCCAGCACCAACGCGTCCAGATGGGTGACGGTCACGCAAACCGGGACGCCCGGCTTCTGGAACCGGATCATCCGGCTGGCGGAGGAGCCGTGCCAAAACAGCCGTTCACCCTCGCGCCAAAAACCGGTGGGGGTGCATAACGGTTGCCCATCAATGACGTAGGCGATGTGCGCAAGCAGAGCGGCGTCAAGGATGGCATGGACGGTTGTCTTGTCGTAGTGGCCGCGTTGCGGGCGGCGGACGACGTTGTTGCGGCGAGAAATGGGATAGGTGTCAGACATTGGATGGTTCCAGACGGTCGATCTGACCCGGACCTACCCGCACCCGCCCCAAATGCCGAGGTCCAACAAACCCGAAATCACCTGGGCCAAGCCTCGGTTCAGACCCGGTCAGACTGGACTGGCGATGGGCGCAACGACTGAGTTATCCACATAAATCATACGGCTGGCGTCTCGACTACCGAAGTAGCCCCAAGATATAGTGGCACCGCGCGAATCGACGGAGGGTTCCCCATGCCAATCAACATCGCGGCCAGGCGCGGCGCCAAGAACCAGCGACGCAAGGCCGTCGTGGCGCAGAAGCGCCGCGCGGAAATTGACGCCGGCACGACCGCCGGGTGGGTCCGCCTCGCGTTGGCCGACCCGATCCAGCATTGCTTGCTCAGCCAGGGGTTGTTCGAGGTCGGCGTGGGCACGCTGATCGTGGCGCGTGGAGCGACGCCGTACCGCCTCACCGTGGCCGGGTTTCTGCTCGACACCTATGCCCTGGGCGTGAAAGACGCTTTCCTCAGTTCGCTCAGTGGCCAGGAACTGGCCGACCACCTGGACCAAATCTCTCATGTCGCGCCCGTTGCGCCGGTGGATCCCAGCTATGCACGCAAGTTGCTGCATGATCTGGTGGTCTGGGCTCGCATCTCGGGGTTCCCCCCGCATCGCGGCTACCCGAAGCTGGAGCCGATCTTTGGCAACGTGGCCACCGCGACGTGCGAGGTCGAATTCCGGTTTGGTTTCGACGGCAAGCCCCTGCTGGTGGGGGACATGTCTGACATGGCACGGGTAATGCCCGCGCGAGACAACGAAATCACCTTCGATGCCGATGAGGTGTGGGAACTCAGCGAATAGCCCAGGCCGGCCGCAATCGTCCAACCAGCGAACTGGCGCGCTCCCTGGCTCGCGTCAAACGGCCGACGCCCCGCAGCCGCCGATCGAGGAAAGCGCGCGTGTCAGCATCGTCATCGCTGGTGTCCCGCAGCCAGAACAGCAGCGTCGCGCCATAAACGGCGGTCAGGATCGCTCGTTTGGTGTACCAACTGAAGTCCGCCGAGCGGTCCCCCGCCGCGTGCCAGATCGCATCCACCGTCCGGGCGGTGATGGCGGCGGCGGCTCGTGCGTGTCCCGGCAGAGCCAGCACCGACACCGCCCGCCGGATCGCCTCCTTGTGCGGCCGGTTCATCGCCAACCGCAGCGCGATGATCGCTCGGACGCGCGCGGTCAGTTTCGTTTCGGTCAGCGCGGCGGCGGCCTCAGTCAATCGCCGGTCGGCGAGGTCACAGAATACCGCGATCATGTCGGCCGCCCCGCCAGGGAACAGGATGGTCGCCTCGTCCTCCGGCAATCCGGCCGCGGCCAGGCCGGCGCGCAGTGCCCTTGTGGTCCAGCCGTCGAATGGCACGTTCGGCAGCATTGCCTCGATCGCGGCATCCCGCTCCGGCAAACGCTCAGGCGGCCTGATCATTGCTCAGCCGCCGCCTGGGCTGCCTGCTGCTGCCGTTGCTCCTCCGCCACGCGGTCAAGTTCCGCGTTGAAACCGAAGTACCGGAAGTCGGTCACCCGCATTGGATACAGAATGCCGTCAAGGTGATCGTTTTCGTGCTGAATGACGCGCGCGTGGAAGAGCGTGGCCTCGCCCTCGACCGGATTGCCGTCGCAATCGACGCCGCGGTAGCGGATCCGCAGAGCACGCGGCACGACGGCACGCATTTCGGGGATCGACAGACAGCCTTCCCAGTTCAGGCCGGTCTCCTCGCCGATCGCTTCGATCTCCGGGTTGATCAGTACCGTGTTGGGCACGCCCCGGTTGTTGAGATCGGCGCTGGCCCGCTCGGCCGGCACGCGGAAGACGAACAAACGGAGTGGCACGTACACCTGCGGGCCGGCGAGGCCGACGCCCGGCGCGTCCTCCATCGTTTGCATCATGTCGGCGACGAGGCGGCGGATCTCCGGCGCTCCCGGGTCGGGCACGGGGTCGCATTTTCGCAGCAGGACCGGGTTTCCCATGCGGGCGATTTTCAGAATGGCCATGCGTGTTCCCTGGGTGCGAGCGTCGGTTTCCTCAAAGGTCCGGTCAGGCAAGACGCTCCGCCTGTCGCGCGCCCGGCCGCGTCGCGGTTTGTGTCGCATCGCCAGGCGGTGGGCAAGTCCAATCGCCCGGCTCATGAGGGTGGCGCGATCATTGAACGAGCAGCGGTTTGGTCCGATCCTGGAGCAGTATCGGCCTCTCCGAAG
Organism: uncultured Acetobacteraceae bacterium; assembly: GCA_937902425.1. GTDB lineage: Bacteria > Pseudomonadota > Alphaproteobacteria > Acetobacterales > Acetobacteraceae > Rhodopila. The sequence goes on from CALFNB010000071.1 coordinate 4,619, forward strand.
TCATGGGCGTGACCGGCGATGTGGCGAAGCGCGACCGCAGCCTTGCGGACGCGCTGAAAGAGAGGCGGTGGTTGGAGCGTTTTTGGCGGATTTTGGTCGAGCATCCGCTTGCCAAGGGGATTGGGTTGGCCCTGTTTGGCATCCTTGGAAACGCCCTGGCAGGCACCTATGTGTTGGAAACACGAAAACAGACCCAAACGCGGGCTCATTCCTCGACTGGAAGGACACCCCGCACAGTCGGTCGTTCTGGGCTCTCGCCGCGGTCATTGCGCTTGTGGGCCTGTATGCCTGGGGAATGGCACGATTCGAAACGAGGATTCGCAGGGCTTTGACGGATGCCGACATTCGTGCGAGAGCGTTTGAGGTATTGCTCGATCCGATGCTTGAGGCGGTGAAAAAGGAAATCCAGGACGGTAAGATGAGGCCAATGGGCGAGGTTTTGACCATGCTTGGGATTGAACAGGACAAGCCGAAATGAGCGCCATATTCACGGACGCGGCGTTCAATCGGATACGAGAGATCGCGGCCAATCCGAAAGAGAAGGAGGATCTGTCTTTTCTCTTGTCGGTAGTAGATGCCGCTGCCACGCCAAGCGACCTCGTTGCGTTATTGCCTGGAACGGTTCAGCTGGCGAAGCGGCAGGACGCCGACGTATACGTCGTTCGACGAGGGCGGTTGCGGGCAGTCGTGACGGTGGACCCGGCGATCCCCGATCGGATGGTGGTCGCCAGCGTCGATCGGGCGGAGGAGGACGAAGGAGCGCCTCTTCGAGACATCCCGGTTCGCGAGGTGGAGAGCCTATCGTGACCATACCCGCGCCGGGGGCGATCGACTGCGACATTCACCCGGCTTTGCCAGGCACGCATGTCCTGTTGCCGTATCTGGACGAGTATTGGCGAGCCCATGTGCGAATGCGCGGGCTGGAGCGGGACAATTACAACGCCGCGGCGTTCCCGGTGAACGCGCCGATCAATGCGCGGCCCGATTGGAAACCGCCCAGGGGCAATGCCGGCTGCGACTTCGACACATTGCGGACGCAGGCGCTCGACGGGTTTGGCACGAAATTCGCGATCTGTAACGTCTTGCATGGCGCCCAGGCGATTTTCAGTGAAGATTTGTCGGCGGCGTTTTGCCGGGCGATCAACGACTGGGTCGCGAAGGAGTGGCTCGATCGCGACCCAAGGTTGCGGGCGTCGATCGTGGTGCCGATGCACAGTCCGGAACTCGCGGCGCGGGAGATCGAGCGGTGCGCGGCGGATCAGCGTTTCGTCCAGGTTCTGGTCTGGGAAATGCAGGAAATTCCTTTGGGCCGGCGTCAGCATTGGCCGATCTATCGCGTGGCCGAGCAGCTCGATTTGCCCATCGGGATTCATGCCGGAAGTTCGTATCGGCACCCGCCGACCAATCTGGGATGGCCGTCGTACTATCTGGAGGATTACATCTCGTGGTCGACCGGCTTCGCGGGTGTGCTGAACAGTCTCATCTCGGAAGGTGTGTTCGTTGAGTTCCCGCGGCTGAAGGTCGTGCTGATGGAGTCGGGCGTGACCTGGCTGCCGGCCTGGATGTGGCGCGCCAACAAGACCTGGCGCGGCGTGCGCGCGGAAGTGCCGTGGCTGGAAAAATCCCCCGCCGAGTATGCGCGCGAACATGTCCGCGTGACGTCGCAACCGTTCGACGCACCGCCCAACGCGGCGATGTTACGGAAAATCATCGAGGAGATCGACTGCGAGGACATGTTGATGTTCTCGACCGACTATCCCCATTGGCATTTCGACGGCAACGACGCGCTGCCGGATGGATTGCCGGAACATCTGCTGAAAAAGATTCTCGTCGACAACGCGCTGAAGACCTACCCAAGGCTAACGTCATAACAAATCGAAGATCGCCGATTGTCCTGTGATAACTGGCGACCGACAACTGACAACTGCTTCAAGGAGCCAGTCCCATGAGCACCACGGTCCAGGAGCCTGCGGTCCAGACAAGCGACGAGGCCATTCTCGGTTTCGTCGATTGCGATGTGCATCCCTACACGAAGACGCCGGCTGACCTCGATGCGTTCCTGCCGGAGCGCTGGCGGAAATTGCGGCACTCGATCGGCAACCGCTCCCGCTCGTCATTCGTTGGGGCACCGAACTATCCGCGGATGTCGCCCGGCGTCGGCATGCGCATGGACTCCTGGCCCAAGGATGGCGGCCATCCGGGTTCCGATCTCGCGATGATGCGGGAACAGCTGCTCGACGCGTTCGCGGTGTCGTACGGCATGATGATGCCGCTGCTCGGTCGCGGCGGGGATGAACGGAATGTGGAGTTCGGCGCGGCGCTTTGCTCGGCGGCGAACGACTGGGAAGCGCAGGTGTGGTGCGACAACGAGCCGCGGCTGAAGGCGGCGATCCAGATCACCACCGAGTACACCGAAGCCGCTATCAAGGAGATTGAGAAGCGGGCCGGCGATCGCCGTTTCACCCACGTGATGATCCCGCCGCGCGGGCTGGAGCCTCTGGGCCGCCGTCGCTATTGGCCCATCCTGGAAGCCTGCGCCGCCAACGGATTTCCCATCGCTTTGCATCTGGGTGGCACGAGCGGCCATCCCTCGACCGGCGGCGGCTGGCCGTCGTTCTATCACGAGGAACACCCATCCTATCCGCAATCGAAAGAGGCGCTGGTCACCAGCCTGGTGACCGAGGGCGTGTTCGAACATCTCCCCAATCTGCGCGTCGCGCTGGTCGAAGGCGGGTTCGCGTGGCTGCCTTCATTGAGTTGGCGGCTCGATAAACACTACCAGCGTCTACGTGAGGAAGTGCCGCATCTGAAGATGCTGCCATCGGAATACATAAGGCGGAACATCTGGGTCACGACGCAGCCGATCGAGGAGCCGGAACACCCCGAGGACCTGATCACCACGTGCGAATGGATCGGCTGGGATCGCATTATGTTCTCCACCGATTATCCGCACTGGGATCAGGACGATCCGCGCTACGCCTTCAAAGTGAAGGTGCCGGAGAAGGAAAAGCGCATGCTGTATCGCGAAAACGCGCTGTCCTTCTACAACCTGGAAGCCTGATTACTTATGGCGCGTCACGTCGTCGCCACCGTGGGTGAGATCCCACCTGGCGGAAAGAAAGTCGTGAACCCGGCGGGCCGCGAAATCTGCGTGTACAATGTGAACGGCGAACATTACGCGCTGATCAACCGCTGCCCGCATGAGGGCGCCGCGTTGAGTTACGGCCACGTGCTCGGCTGTTTCGAGTCGAAGCGGCCGGGCGAATACCAGCTGACCCGGAAGGGAGAAATGCTGCGCTGTCCGTGGCATGGCTGGGAATTCGACATCAAGACCGGCCAGTCGTGGTGCCATCCCGAAAGCGTCAAGGCACGCACCTATAAAGTCGAGGTGGTCCCCGGCGAACTCCTCGCCAAGGGCCCGTTCGTGGCGGAAACCGTGCAGGTCAAAATCGACGGCGAATACGTCGTGGTCGAAGTCTGACAACAAGAGAGGAAACAGCACATGGCCGACAGTCCCCGGCGTGAAGCCGGCCGCGCGATGCGGCGGAAATTGATGGGCGACGCGTACGCGAACAAGCTCGACAGTTCGGTTTACCGCGATCCGATCATGGAGAAATTCGCCGAGGTCACGCAGGAGACGATCTTCGGCACGTTGTGGACGCGGCCTGGCCTCGATCTGAAAACGCGGGCGTTGATCTGCGTGATCTCCGACGCCGCCACCGGCCGCGATCCGGAATTGAAGTTGCATCTGCGGTTCGCGCGCAATCAGGGCTGGACCGAGGACGAACTGTCGGAGGCTCTGCTGCACCTCGCCGGCTATGTCGGCGCGCCGCTGGTGCGTGAAGCGATGCTGACGGCGGTTGAGGTGTTCAAGGAAATGCGCGCGGAAGGGTGAGGCTGGCGGGCCGCCTCGTCATTCCCATGGTTTATTCCCGCGGCATGCACACATCTCCGAGCGGGGCTTTTGATTCGCGGCACAGCAAGCAAGTAAGGGGTTTAACACGGAGAAGCAGGGATTTAGAGGATTTCACGGAGAAGAGGATGTTGGCGCTTCGCCCGAGCGTTCGATCCAATACCGCGCGAAACTCCGCGATTGCTTGCTTTTCCGTGAAATCCTCTAAATCCCTGCTTCTCCGTGTCAGACACTTACTTTCTTGACCGCGCTCGAATTCGAACCGGCGCCAATCGCGATCACGCCCAACCACTGAGCGATTTCGCACCTGAGAGCAAAGAGGCCGTGAGCGACTGATCCCCCAGCCCGGTCCCGTCCGGCGCTATCATCCTGAAACAGCCGCGCGGATGTGATTAAGCTCAAGCAGCCGGCTGAGGATTTCGTCATCCGACAAGTCCGCGGGCCAGCCGTAGGCGGCGGCGACCGCCTCGTCCAAGGCTCGATGGAGGTTGTCCAGCCAGGTGCCCTCGGGCGTGCCGCGGGTGTTGTAGAGGTTGGTCAGGGTGCGGGTCTTCAGGATCGCGGCGGCCCTGGGGTTACGCGGGATAAGGCAGTCGGGGTAGCCAGGGACGACTTCCGGGACACGCTCGACCAAGTCGGGTGGATTGAGCCAGAGGTCGCGCCTTTCGACAAGGTCACTAGCGGCGGCGGCGATAGCCTGGGCCTTAGCATTGTCGTCATAGCTGTTGGCAGGGGCGTTGGGCCCGAGGTGATCGGGGAATGGGAAAGTTTCGAACGTCGTTGATGGCGTGTAGCGTGGATCGTTTCCCACGCCGAGCCAGGTCCCCAGGCGTAGCGACCACAATTCGTGGAATCTGCTGTGCAGAATGCCAAAGATGGTGTCATCGTCGCGCGCAATCGCGATAAGTTGATGGTCGGGCAAAGTGGGATGAATCATCCATGCGAACAGTCGGTGCTTTGCGACCGTTGGCGTCACGATGAACCGTCGCAATCGATTTATCTTTGCAACCATTCCCGGTCGGGGTTCGACATGCCGCCACCAGTAACGACGGTATGTCTCCCTGTTGTTTTCGGCGCGCTGTGGTCGAACCACTTCGCTCACATGCGCGAACGGCGCTGCGAAGTATGCAGTGTCCCGCTCGCCCATAGTCCAACCGAAGTCAATGATCCAGGTATCCGATGGCCTACGAGTGATGTCCATGCCATTGGCCCACGGACGAAGTACATCTGAGTTCTGCCGACCATTTGGGTTTGCCGGAAGGCACAGCCAACGCCGAGCAACATCGCCCGGAACATCGAACGAGCCGCCCTTTGTGTCACCCATAAATGCAACGCCACGGTTTTCGGCGAGGCTGGCTGCCTGAGTCAGGTCCACACCATTTCTTCCTGTCAGGTCTGAAAAGATTTCTCCGACTGAGTGTCCATTAAGAACTGCCGGGGTCGCGACCTCCGGAGCAGAAAAGCATACGAGTGAGACCCGAACCGCGGCGCCCTCCACGGTCCAGGATTCGTCGCTCCACGCATCATGTATGACAGCCGATTGGCGAACGCGGCTGAGGACATCGCGGTTCGCGCCCCCGCGGATACTGTTCGTTGCGACCAGACCGGCGCTTTCAGCGTTCCCGCAGGCAAGCTGATCCCGAGCAATTTCGAACCAATAGCAGACTAAATCGGCTTCGGCTGGAATGCGGTTGGTAAACGCGGCGAAAAGCGAGTGGCAATATCTATTGTCCAATATCCGACGCATCCGCTTGCCGCCCAGAAATGGTGGGTTCCCGACGATCACATTGGACTTCGGCCATTCGGCGACCTTCCCATCCGGCGTCAACACTGCGTCCCGGCACTCAATCGTCTCCAGTGGTTTCAATACAGGATCGGACGGTGCCGCATAACCGTGCCCGCGCGTCCACTGGATGTGCCCAATCCACACCGACACCCGCGCCAGTTCGGCGGCATACGGGTTGATCTCAATGCCCAGCATGGTTTCGGGACCGACCTGGGGGAACTCGCGCTGCAAGCCAAGCGCTTCCGCTTCCACGCCCGCCTGATGCTCAAGGTCCTTCAACGCCTGAAGACTCAAATATAAAAAATTGCCGGATCCGCATGCTGGATCCAACACGCGAAACGACCGCAGCCGCTCCAGATAACCGTGGTACAGCGCCTGCGCCGCCTCCTTGCCTGTCCCGTTCCGCCGGCCGCGCGCTGGCGGCGCGGTCAACGCGGCCTCGATTTTGCCACGCACCTCCGTCCATTCCGCATGCAACGGGCGCCGGATCACCGGGTCGATGATCATCTCGATCTTTTCCCGGTTGGTGTAGTGCGCCCCCAACTGGCTGCGCTTGTCGGGGTCCAGTCCGCGTTCAAACAGCGTGCCCAAAATTGAAGGGTCGATCTCCGCCCAATCGAGCTTCGACACCCGGATCAACAGCGCCAAATCGTCCTTTTCCAGCGGAAGGGCAGTCGAGTCCTCAAATAGCCCGCCATCGAACCACGGCACATCCACAAAGCCGACCATCCCGCCACTTTGCGCCATGGCGCCGAACAACTCACTTGCCAGCCGCGCGGAAACATGCGGGCGGCGGAACGCCAACCCAAGCATCT
>CALFNB010000072.1 GCA_937902425.1 uncultured Acetobacteraceae bacterium
ATTGAGGGTTGCCATCTCCGCGTCGGTGACCTTGATGCCGTTCGGGTACCGCCGCGAACCGTTCGCGAATCACTGATGCATCAACCATCCGGCGAGTCTGATCAGCACCTGACCGCGCCGGAATCTCCCTGTTTCAAATCGCTGGCCGCGCAACCTCGGGCGATTCGTTCATTTTTGGGCGTCGCCTTGGTTCTTTTCCATGAAGCTCCGTAGCACGGCGTTCATGCGCGCCTGCCATCCCGGTCCCCGCCGCTTGAACCAGGCGAGCACATCCGGGTCCAACCGAAGGGTCTGATTGACCTTCCGGTCCGGCTTCGCGGGGCGCCCTCTGCCGCGACGCAGCGCCTCCGCCGCTTCCGGGCCGAACTGTTCCGCTATCCACTCCAGAGCCGGGCGTGCTCTCCGCATTTGTTCCAGAGTGATTTCGGGGTTTTCCTCGTCAGGTCGGGAAGCCGCGTCATCCAGTTCATCGAGTTGTCTGTCCATAACGCACCACCTCCTTATTGTTGGCCTTGCGCAAACTGATGACATGAACCGCATCACCCAGGTGTGTGATGACCGCGATGTGCAGGCGTTGACCGATAAGGCCATAGACCTGCCGGCGCCGCTCGCCATAGTCCCTTCGCGTGTCGTCCACGATCAAGGCTGTTTCCCAATCAATATTCGCCACAAGCTCGAACGGCAGGCCGCGTGCCGCGATGTTCCTGGCGTTCTTGGCGGGGTCGAATGTGATTCGCAATTGATTTACCGCTACAGCAGAAAATTGATGGGGTCAAGTGCGGCAGCAGTAGCGGCAATTTCCTGATTAGCCGTGAATTTTTGTGGGTATAAGATCATATACACGGAAATTCGTCATTGACAACAGTCCTTGTTTGTCATACTAACGGTCCGCGTCTTCCTCCGTCCATGCAAAGGCCATCAGCATGACCCCAGATCCAGACTTCGGCTTTAAGCACGCCGCCGCCGAGATCATCCGCGGCATCGTCGACACCGTCGCCGACCTTCCGGGATTGACACGGGAGCAGCGTTTGCTCAAGCAGCAGACGACGGTTTTCTCAGTGATGAGTTTCCGGCCGCGCGATCCGCTGGAACTCATGCTCGCCGGTCAATGCGTGATTTATGACGCCATGTTGCGCGACGGTGCTCGCGATCTGCTGCGTGGCCAGCCGGAGGAAATCAAGCTCCGCAGCCGCCCGGTCAATTTGGCCTCTGGGAGGATGTTCCTGACCACCCTCCACACCCTGCTGCGCATGCGGGACCGCGCGGCGGACAAGCTCGCCACCCAGCCCGCCGAGGAACCGCGAACCGCCGCCGCGCCATCGGCTCATCGCCGCCAGCCTCTCCGCCAGCCGGCCCGAGTGCGGTCCGCCAGCCTCCTCGGCCGTCAATCGCCGCGACAGCATCCAGTCACAACGCCGCGTGCCGTCTGCCTGGGCAGCCCCGCGGGAACGCGCCGGAGCGCCCTGTCACTTTCCGTTCCCGCCATCTCGGGACCGTAGCCCGTGGCGCCATGACGACCGCGCTGGCGCCGCCCACCGGCCCCGTGATTTCGAAAAGCCACGACCTGGCCGCGGGGAAATTCGTCACCGTTCCGACGCCGCCGGATTCCGCATGCGCGCCCGAACCATTCCGGCAATGCAACCAGAGTCACGCGATGGAAAATAAGCGCCTGGCGGCGAATGCCCGGGTTCCCATCGAGGTCGGCGGGTTTGACGGCCCGCGGATGGATCAGCAGGATTTCCACTTTGTCACGACCTCGGATCAATCGCCCAGGAACCACGCAGGATAACAGGCCGACCGGTACAGGGTAGAAAGTGTGGACCAATGCACCGTTGACCATCACCTCCGGGCGCTCCGTGGTCAGCGCCTCCGGGTGGACGAACGGCAGCATATCCATTTCGAGCTGATAATTCGCGGCATCGGCCGGCCGCGCGAGGATAAGCAGGCTGCGATCATCGAAAGCCCAGACAAAGTCGGACACCGGCGGCGACCAGCCATGGTCCGCGTCGGAACCTGGCTGGCCGCGCGAGCCAAACCGGCCACCGCTGCCCGAAGATCGGGCAAATCGTTGGCCGCCAGTGATTCGTTTTGACGGAACACCAGAACTTTCTCCGGGCCCTTCAGGTCGCCGATCAGTTTCTTGACGAGGAACCGCAGGATCCGCATCTGCTGCCGGTGCGGCACGTCGGGGTCCATCTCGCCGACCCGCACATCAGTGTGATATACAAGGCCGGAGCCACAACCGGGGCCGGTTCACTGTTCATCGTTGTCGCGGAACCTCGGCTCGCACCATCGGCGCGGTCAGCACAGAGCGTTTTCCGCGGGTGTTGGTTCAGTCCTCAGGCGGGCACGGTCTCAACCGCGCGAACACACCGCGCCATCGCGCCGGTCGCCGAAATCGCGACGGGAATGTCGCCGTCCCGACACGCATCGACCGCGTAACGGCAGCGCGCGGCGAACGCGCAGCCGGGTGGCAATCGCGCCAGATTGGGCGGCGTACCCGGAATGGTCCGCAATTTCGTCCCGCGCATCCCGCCGTGCACGGTGGAGGCCAACAGTCCCTCGGTATACGGATGCCGCGGCGTGCGAATGATCTCCCGTGCCGTGCCGCTCTCGACAAATCGCCCGCCGTACATCACCGCGATGCGATCGGAGATCTCCGCCGCCGCGCCGACATCGTGCGTGACGAACACGATCGCCATGCCGAGTTCCTGTTGGAGCTGACGGAGCAGCAAAAGGATCTGGATTTGCACGGTCACATCCAGCGCCGTGGTCGGCTCATCGGCCAGCAGCACCGCCGGCGAGCACGCCAACGCCAGAGCGATCATCGCCCGTTGCCGCATGCCGCCCGACATCTCATGCGGAAAGTTCTTCAGGCGCCGCGCGGCGGAGGGGATTTTCACCTGCTCCAGCAGATCCAGCGCGCGTCGCATCGCGGTGCGGCGATCGACATGATCGTGCTGAATGATCGTTTCGGCGATTTGTTCGCCGATCGTATAGACCGGGTCGAGTGCCGCCATCGGCTCCTGGAAAATCATCGACAGCGCGCCGCCACGCAGTTTCGCCAGTGCCGCCGCGGGCAGACCCAGAATCTCCTTGCCGTTCAACCAGACTTTGCCGGTGGTTTCCGCGTAGTCCGGCAGCAGGCCCATCAGCGCTTTCAGGCTGACGCTTTTGCCGGAGCCCGACTCGCCCAGAATGGTCAATGTCTCGCCCGCCCGCAGCGTGAAGGAGGCGCCGTTGACCGCCGCCACATCGGTGCCGCGACGGCGGAACCGCACCGTCAGGTCTTCCACTTCCAGAACCGGCGGCTCGGTCATTCCGATGTCAGGCATGTGGTCCCCTGGTGGCTCGTTGCGCTTCCGGCAAATGACAGGCGACCAAATGAGGCAGTGCCTCGTCGAAGTCACCGTCCAAAGGTGCTGCCAGCGCCGGCGCTTTTTCCGCGCACACTGCCTCGGCGAAAGCACACCGCGTACGGAACCGGCACCCCGATGGTGGATTGATCGGATTGGGTGGATCGCCGGTCAACGGCATTTCCGTCGTGCGCCGGTCGGGATCGAGCGTCGGTTTTGACGCGAACAGCGCCCGCGTGTACGGGTGGCGCGGATGACGATAGATGTCCTCGACCGGCCCGGTTTCCACCACGCGGCCAAGGTACATCACCATGACGCGGTCGCTCATGTATTCCACGACGTTCAGATCGTGGCTGATGAACAGGTAGGTCAGATTGAATTTTTCTTTGAGTTCCGCCAGCAGATTGAGCACCTGCGCCTCGACCGATTTGTCGAGCGCGGCGACCGCCTCATCCAGTATGACCAGCCGCGGTTCCAACGCCAAGGCACGCGCGATGTTCACCCGTTGCCGCTGGCCGCCGGACAATTCGTGCGGATAACGCCGCGCGTATTGCCGCGGATTGAGGCCGACCTGCGCCAGCAAACTCTCGGCCCGGTCATAGGCTTCCTTGTGAGCCAGTCCGTGCATGCGCGGCGCGTAGGCGATGCTCTCCGCCATCGTCATGCGCGGATTGAGCGAGGAATAACTGTCCTGGAACACCATCTGCATTTGCCGGCGCATCTCATTCACCGAGATGCCGCCTGGCGAGCCGACCTGATCACCGTCGAACACGATCGACCCGGCGTCAGGCTCCACCAGTCGCATCAACAGGCGCGCGGTGGTTGATTTGCCGCAGCCCGACTCGCCGACAATGCCCAGTGTCTCGCCTTTGCGGACGGAGAAGGAGACATCATCGACCGCTTGCACGGTGGCGATCGTGCGGTTGAGCAATCCGCCGCGGATCGGAAAATACTTCGTCAGATGATCGACATGCAGCAACGGCTGCGCCGGACCGCCGCGGTCGCGCCGGTCGAGTGCGACACTGGCGCTCATTTGTTCAGCCTTACGTCCATGGCACCGCGGACTCCGTCGCTCATCAGATTGAAACACATCGAGGTGATGAAGATCATCAGGCCGGGGAGGGCGGCGACATAAGGTTGCACGTAAATCGCCTGCCGCAACGAGTTCAACATCAGCCCCCATTCGGCCCGCGGTGGCGTGACGCCAAGGCCGAGGAACGACAAACCCGCCGAGAGGATGATCGACACGCTGATCAGGCTGGTCGCGTAAACCATGATCGGACCCAAAACGTTGGCCAGCACGTGATAGCGGATGATCTGTAGCGTGGTGGTGCCGGACGCGCGCGCGGCCTCCACGAAATCGAGGTGCCTGGCCTGTGTGGTGACGGTTTCCGACACGCGCACCATGGGTGGAATGAACACCACGGCGAGTGCGAGAATGGAATTGGTCAGACCGTTGCCCAGCATGCCGCAAATCGCGATGGCGAGCAGAATGGAGGGAAACGCGTAGAACACGTCCATCGTGCGCATGATCAGCGTGCCGACGAGGCCGCCCGCATAACCGGCCAGGATGCCGAGAAACCCGCCGACCAACAGCGAGATCGTCACCGGCAACATCGCCGCCAGCAGCGACAGCCGGCCGCCGTAACACAGCCTCGTCCACAGATCGCGGCCGGTTTCATCGGTGCCGAGCCAATGACCCGGGGTGCCGATCGGCTTCAACCGCGCCAGCACGTTGCCGGTGTAGGGATCGCCACCCGAGACCAACGGCGCGCCCAACGTAATGAACAAAATGCCGATCAGCACCAGCGTGACGGCGATGGTGACCGGATCGCGCGACAATCTCTGGCCGACGGACTTCCAGTAACCGGGCGCCGGCGCGGCCGCGACGTCGGCGGCATCCGGTAATGCCCGTGTCGCGAACTCATCCATTGTGGTGTGGGACATCGGGAGCTCCTGGCTCAGCGCCGCATACGTGGATCGATCGCCGCCTGTGCGATATCGACCAACCGATTGAGCCCGACGAAAAATGTCGCCAGCACGAGAATCGTCGCCTGCAACACGGGAATATCGCGGCGGAAGATCGCGAGGTTGAGCAGGTTGCCGGAGCCGGGCCAGTTGAACACCGTCTCCACCAGGATCGAGCCGCCGAGCAAATAGCCGAACTGCAGCCCCATCAGCGCGAGCACCGGCGGCGCCGCGTTCTTGCAGATGTGGCGAATAACCGGCCAGCGCGTGAGGCCTTTGGCGGACAGCGCGCCGACGAAGTCCTGGCCGAGAATCTCCAGCACCGTCGCGCGCACCAGCCGGCCGATGACGCCCATCGGGATCAGCGAAAGCGTAATGACCGGCAGCACCAGGAACTCCAGCCGGTCATACAGCGGCAACGAATCATCGCCCATGCCTTGCGCCGGCAGCCAGTCATGCAGCACCGCGCAAGCGAGAACCAGAACGATCGCGCACCAATAATGCGGCAGCGAAACGCCGGTGGTGGCGATCGCGGAGAACACCTTGTCGGGCCACCGTCCGTGATGCAGCGCGGCGATCATTCCGCAGATGATCCCCATGCTGAAGCCGAGCAGCGCGCCGCCAATCGCCAGCAGGAAGGTATTGCCCAACGCGGTGATGAGCTGGCCCCAGACCGGGCTCGCATTGAAGACGGAGACGCCGAAGTTGCCCTGCAACGCGCGCCACAACCACAGCAGGTATTGGATGTACAGCGGCTTGTCGAAGCCGAACGCCGCCTTCATCTGCGCGATGACCTCGGGTGAGGCTTCCGGCGGCATCAGCATGTCGATCGGGTTGCCGGGCACGATGTGCACCAGGCCGAACACGACCAGGGAGACGCCGAGCAGGATCGGGATGGCCTGGAGCAGTCTGCGAATGGCGAAGACGAGCATGATGGCGGGATCTCCGGCGGCCTGGGCAATTCCGCCGCGGGCGTTTACGCTGCACCGCAGCAATATGCCTAAAAAATAGCACAACGCCTGGGAGTGTCCAGCCAAAAATAAGCCTATATTTTAACCATTTGTCATTCGGCCGGTCGGAGGTTAAGGTAACTGGCCGAATACAACGCAATCAGGAGGTTTCAATGCATAAAATCACGATTAACCCCGAGGTTGTGCGCCGTGTTACTGAGCGGCGTGGTGGGTTGCGGGTGTTTGAAAGCATTGTTTCCGGGCATACTGCACATATAATAGTCGATCTTCAAAACGGCTTCATGGCGCCCGGTCAGGTCGCCGAAATCGCCACCGCCCGGGACATCGTGCCCAACGTCAACCGCATCAGCGGCGCCGTCCGCCAGGCCGGCGGCCTCGTTGTCTACATCCAGAACACGTTCGACGACATCGCCGTCCGCACGTGGTCCACCTTCTTCGACCACTTCTGCTCCCCCGAGCGCCGCGCCCGCATGATCGAGGCATTCGCTCCCGGCGCCGAGGGCCACGCGCTGTGGCCTGGATTGGACGTCCTGCCGGGGGATTTGCAGGTCCAGAAACGCCGCTTCGGTGCCTTCGCGCCCGGCGCCTCCGATTTGCACGCGATCCTTCAGGAACGCGGCATCGATACGCTGATCGTCACCGGCACCGCGTCGCAGGTTTGCTGCGAGTCGACCGCGCGCGACGCCATGATGCTGAACTACAAGGTGTTCTTCATTGCCGACGGCAACGCGACATTCAACGATGCGGAGCACAACGCCACACTTTCGGCGATGGCACATACGTTTTGCGATGTTGTCGATACTGAAACAATCGTGGGCCTGATCCAGGCCGCCTCGACCGCCGCGACAATCCAGGAGCCGGCGTTGGCATAGGCCTTGCACCTGCCGATCCCGAAGCCACGAGCCAGCTTCGGGATCGGCAATCGTCATCGCCGGCGATGCGGTATCAAACAGTCGCTGGCGATGCGGTATCAAACAAAGGAACAACACGATGCTCTCCAGGCGTGGACTGATCACCGCGGCGACGGCGGCTTCCGGATTCTCCACGCTCCAAGGCCACGCCGCTTCGCCTCAGGTGCTGCGGATCGGCATGACCGCGGCGGACTTGCCGAGCACCCATGGCATTCCCAACAACGGCGGCGAGGGGTTCCGCTTCCTCGGCTATCCCGCGTACGATTCGATTGTGAACTGGGATTTCACCCACACCGACACGCTGGCCGACATCGCGCCGGGTCTGTTCTCCGCGTGGCATGCCGACGAGACCAACCCCAATCGCTGGATTTGCACGGTCCGGGAGGGCGTGACATTCCATGACGGGTCCGAATTCAATGCCGACGCCGTGATCTGGAATTTCGGCCGGGTCTACGATGACAAGTCGCCGCAATACGATGCGCCGGCCGCGCCGATCGTCAAGGCCACGGTGTCGATGATCGACAAATACGAAAAGGCGGACGACAAAACGATCGTGCTGACCACGAAATATCCGTTCAGCTTCCTGCCGTATCTGCTCACCCGCCTGTTGATCGCCAGTCCCACCCAATGGGATGCCGTCGGCAAATCCTGGGCCGAGTTCGCCAAGAAACCTTCCGGTACCGGTCCGTTTAAAATCACCAAAGTGGTGCTCGGCCAATACGCCGAGATGTCACGCAATGAGGCTTACTGGGACAAAGCGCGCATTCCCAAACTTGAAAAGATGGTGGTGTATCCGATGCCGGAAGCCACCACTCGCGTCGCGGCGCTGCGGTCCGCCCAGGTCGATTGGATCGAGGTGCCGCCTCCGGATTCGATCCCGTCGCTGAAGCAGGCCGGTCTGCAGATCAGCCTTTGGCCGTATCCGCACACTTACCCGTACGTATTGAACTGCATGGAGAGTTCGCCATTTCACGATGTGCGCGTTCGCCAGGCGTTGAATTACGCGGTGGATCGCGAGGGCATGTGCAAAATGCTGAACGGCACGGCCAGACCGGCGTTCGGACTGTATCCGCCGGAGCATCCGATCTTCGGCAAGCCGGCGAACCATTACACCTATGACCCTGATCGTGCGAAGGCCCTGCTGAAAGCGGCCGGCTATGGTCCCGATAAGCCGGTCAAGGCAAAGATCATGATTTCCACATCGGGTTCCGGTCAGATGGTGCCAATCCCGATGAATGAATTCATGCAGCAGAACTTCAAGTCTGTCGGCATGGACATCGACTTCGACGTCGTCGAATGGGGCACCATGCTGGTGGCCATTCGCAATGCGCCCACCGCGGCGCCATCGCACGGCGTCGATGGCATCAACAACAGCCTGAGCTTTACCGATCCGTCGTCCATGTTCCGCTACTACTCCATCGACAGCTTCTCTCCCATCAACTACAACTGGGGCCACTGGGCCAATGAGGAGGCGACCGCTCTGTTGCGCAAAGCCCAGGCGACATTCAATCCTGATGAGCAGACGGAGTTGCTGGCGAAGGCGCATGCCATCGTTGTCGATGAAGCGCCGTGGCTGTTCATCGTGCACGACCTCAATCCGCGCGCGCTGTCGAAGAAAGTCGAAGGGTTTAAGCCCGCGCAAAGCTGGTACCAGGACTTCACCCAGATCTCCATGGCATAGGGCTCGCGATCGTCGTCGATGAGGCGGCCTGGCTGTTCATGGTGCACGACCTCAATCCCCGCGCGATGTCGAAGAAGGTGCGAGGATTCCAGCCGGTGCAAAGCTGGTTCGTCGATCTGACCACGATTACCGTGGTGTGAACCCGGCGTTTCTCCGTTGGCGCGGGCCCGGAGCACAGGCTATCCTCGGCCACCCATCCGAGGTGAGCCGCAAGTGCCCGTGCAAGTCGTACCCCGCCCCAACCTGTCCACAAGCTGGCTGGAGCGTCTCTGGAGCTCGATCGCCGATCGGGGCCGTGATTATGCCAATGTGCCCGCTGCCTCACTTCCGGCGGCGGAGCGGGCGCGCCAACTCGCCGACGCCCTGCTCAGCGGTCGGGGCGAAGCCTCCGGTGCGGCGCTCGCCCGTGAACTGGTGGAGGCGATAAAAGCGTTGTCGCCAGCGGATCGGCTGGCGTTCTGCCGCTATATCGCCGCCGGGTTCGCCCCCGATGAGGACGCGTTACGGGACGCGGTCGAGGCCTGGCTCGCCGATCCGACGCCGGCCCGCGCGGCGGACCTGTCCGTGGCCGCCGAGCCGCCGCGTCAGGAACTGCTTCGCCGCATGAACCAGGCGCAAGGCGGCATGGCGGCGCTGGTATCCTTGCGTCAGGAGGTCCTCGGGGTGGTGCGCGCGCAACCGGAGCTGGCGCCGCTCGACAGCGATCTGCGCCATCTGTTCGCGTCATGGTTCAACCGGGGTTTTCTCGATCTGCGCCGAATCGACTGGAATACGCCGGCCGCGGTGCTGGAAAAGCTGATCGTGTATGAGGCGGTGCACGAAATCGATGGTTGGACCGATCTGCGCCGCCGGCTCGCCGCGGACCGGCGGTGTTTCGCGTTTTTCCATCCGGCGTTGCCGGGGGAGCCGCTGATCTTCGTCGAGGTCGCGTTGGTGCGTGGTCTCGCCTCGGCCGTGGCGCCGCTGCTGGCGCCCGATACCGATGAAAAAGCCCAGCAGAAACGGGCGAACGCGGCGGATACGGCGATTTTCTATTCGATTTCGAATTGTCAGGATGGACTGCGCGGCGTGTCCTTCGGCAACTTCTTGATCAAGCAGGTGGTTGAGGAACTCAAGCAGGAACTGCCGAGCATCGTGCAATTCGCGACACTTTCGCCGGTGCCCGGGTTCCGCCGCTGGCTTGAACGTCACGCTGACGACCCCGAGCCGCCGCTGGACGCCGATTCGATCGCCGCGCTCGCCGACCCCGCGACGTGGGAGACGCCACGAGCGAGCGCCGCGTTCGAGGCATCGCTCACCCGGCTCAGCGCTCGTTATCTAACCGAAACGGAACCCGGAAGCGGACCGCTTGATCCGGTGGCGCGGTTCCATCTGGGCAATGGCGCGCGGCTGGAGCGGATCAACTGGCGCGGCAATGTCTCCACGCGCGGGCTACAGGAGTCGTATGGGCTGATGGTGAATTACCTTTACGATCCGGATACGATCGAGGCGAACCATGAGGCGTACGCGACCGGCGGCGTCGTGGCGCGTTCCGCATCGGTGGACGCGTTGCTGAACCCGCCGCGCCGCCGGGCCGGGTTGCGCCTGCGCGGTGGGTGAGCCGTCACTCCGCCCCCAGTGTCACCCCAGTGTCACATCGGCGTCGAGATGTTCTATAGCGCGGGGACAGTAATGGAGAGTGCGCGGTAATGCGGCTGCCCCCGGCCCTGGTTCCGCTCCGTAACGGAAGCTTTCGGACGCTGTGGTTCGCCAGCATCGTGGTGTGGCTCGGTACGTGGTTGCAGAACACCGGCGCCGCCTGGCTGATGACGACGCTCGCGCCCAGGCCGTTCACCGTGGCGATGGTGCAGGCGGCGACGATCATGCCGGTGTTCTTGCTGGCACTGCCGGGCGGGGCCATGGCGGACATCGTCGATCGCCGGGTGTTTCTGATCGGCACCCAGATCTGGACGATCCTGGCGGCCAGTCTGCTCGCGGTGCTGACTTTGACCGGGCTGATGACCACCGCCTGGCTGCTCATTCTGACGTTCGCGATCGGGATCGGAGCGGCGCTGACGCAACCCGCCTGGAGCGCGATCATTCCCGAACTGGTGCCGCGTAACGATCTTGTCGGCGCGATTACTCTCAATGGCATCGGCTTCAATCTGACCCGCGCCATCGGCCCGGCGCTGGCCGGATTTCTGATCCTTCTGGGCGGCCCAGGACTGACGTTTTCGCTGTATGCGACTTCGATTTTGGCGGTGATCGGCGCCTTGATCATGTGGCGCCGCGGCAGACGGTTCACCGGACTGCCGCGCGAGCATCTGGTTTCCGCGATGCGCGCGGGGATGCGATTCGTGCGCAATACTCCCGCGATTCAGCATGCCATGATTCGCACCATCGCCTATTCCATCCCGGCCTCCGCACCCTGGGCTTTGCTGCCGCTGTACGTCCGGCGCGACCTGGAACTGGGGCCCGGCATGTATGGGGTCATTCTGGGGATGATGGGCGTCGGAGGCGTGACCTCCGGCATGCTGTTGCCGATGGTGCGGGGCCGGCTGAGCCGGGGTGCCACGGTGGTAACCTGTAGCCTGTTTTCCTGCACCGGCATGGCGATCGTCGGCCTGAGCAGCCACTGGGCTTTGGCGGCGTTCGGCATGTTGCTGTTCGGCATTGGCTGGACCTCCGCCTATGCAACGATCCAGGCGGCGGCGCAGTTGGTGTGTCCGCCCTGGGTGCGGGCGCGGTCGTTGTCGATCTACCAACTGGCGCAGAACGGTGCGCTGACGGTCGGCTCATTCGGCTGGGGTTGGCTCGGCGGGGAGATCGGCCTGCCAGATACGTTCCTCGCGGCGTCGACGGTTGGCTTCGTGCTGACGGTCCTGGCGCGTTACGCGGGGATCGAAACGATCACCGCGGTACCGCTTCCGCCGGAAGCGGACGTGGTTCAAGGCCCGGAGGCTCCGGCCGCCGAGCTGGTCGCACTGTTGCGCAACGTCCGCGGCCGGGTGATGGAGACCGTGCATTACCGCGTCGCACCCGAGCAACGGTCCGAGTTCCTGACCCTCATGCGGGAGGCGCGACATATCCGAGGCCGCGGCGGTGCACTGTTCTGGCAAGTCTACGAGGATGTGGCGCATCCCGAGGGCTGGCTGGAAGTCTGGTCCATGGAGAACTGGACCGACCATCTGCGGGAGGTGACGCGGTTGTCCGAGGATGACAGGCAACTTCTGAGCCGGCTGAGCGCGTTTCAGGTGGCGACCGAGCGGCCGCAACGCTACCTCGCGGTCGATCC
>CALFNB010000073.1 GCA_937902425.1 uncultured Acetobacteraceae bacterium
GAGTGCTCGCCGCCGGCCAGATCGGCCTCAATCCGAACATGGGCGATGACCTGCTCATGCCGAGCTTCATCGCCATCATCGTCGGCGGCGTCGGCAGCCTCACCGGCACCCTGGTCGGCGGCCTGTTGATCGGCGTCGCCGCGGCATTGACCACGATCGTCTGGCCGGCGGCGAGCGAGGCGGTGATCTACGTCATCATGGCCATCGTACTGGTGCTGCGGCCACGCGGCCTGATGGGCGAAGAGGGAATGTTGACATGAGCGGTGCGACCACCGCGGCGCCAGGGTCGCGCCGTATGGCCGAGCGGCCGTGGCTGCAACTGCTTATCATCTGGGCTGTGCTGTTGACGGTGCCGTTGTGGCTGCCGCTGGTCGGCGGATATACGGCGCTGGCCGGGCGCGTATTGGTTCTCGGCCTCGCCGCGATGTCGTTCAACATCCTGCTCGGCTTCACCGGGGTCATGAGTTTCGGGCACGCGGCATATTTCGGTCTCGGCGCTTACGGGGCCGGACTGACACTGAAGTTCCTCGCCGCCTCGACGCCCTTGGCGATGCTGATGGGCGTGTTGCTCGGCGGCGTACTGGGCGCGTTGTTCGGCCTGCTGATCGTGCGCCGGCGCGGGGTTTATTTCGCCATGGTCACGGTCGCGTTCGGCCAGGTGGCGTTCTACGTCGCTTACAGTTGGAACGATTTCACCGGCGGCTATGACGGGTTGCGCGGCTTCAATCGCGCGCCGCTGCACCTTGGCGTGACCACGATCGACATCGTCAACAACGGCACGGCGTTCTATTACTTTCTGCTGTTCGTGTTCGCGGTCGCGGTCGGCCTGCAGGCCCTGCTGCTGGCCTCGCCATTCGGCCGCACCCTGCTGGCGATCCGCGAGAACGAGCGGCGCGCCCGCTTCCTGGGCATTCCGATCGAGCGGCACATCTGGTTGTCGTTCACCATCTCCTGCTGCTTCACCGCGCTGGCCGGCTCGCTGTACGCGTTGCTCAACAACTTCGCCGATCCGATGGGCCTGCATTATTCGTTGTCGGGAGAGATCGTGATCATGACCGTCATGGGCGGCATGCGCGCGTTCTGGGGGCCGCTGCTCGGCGCGGCGGTGTTCGTCGTATTGCAGGACTACATCTCTTCCATGACGGTGAACTGGATGAGTTTCATCGGGCTGATCTTCGTGCTGGTCGTGTTGTTCTTTCCGCGCGGCCTGTTGGGCATGCTGCAGCGGAGGGAAGGCGCATGAACATGCTCGAAGTCACGGGTGTATCGAAGCATTTCGGCAGCCTGCGCGCGGTGGATGATGTCACGCTGACCGTGGCGCCCGGCGAACTGCGCGCGATCATTGGCCCGAATGGCGCGGGCAAGACCACGTTCTTCAATCTGATCTCCGGTTTCTTTCCGCCCACGACAGGGGAAATCGTCTTCGACGGCGAGGTGATCACGCAATTGCCGGTGGCCGCGCGGGTCGCGCGGGGGATGGCGCGCACGTTTCAGATCACCGAGATTTTTCCCGAACTGACGGTGCGGGAAAATATCCGCATCGGTGTGGAGAGCGCCTCCGGGCTGCGGCTGGCGCTGTGGCGGAGCCGCGCCGAGGCCGCCCGCGTGGAGGCGGCGATCGATGAGATGCTGACGTTGACAGGTCTGACCGCGCAGGCGGATCGGCTGGTGGGGGAGATGTCGCACGGCGATCAGCGCGCGGCGGAGATCGCGACCGCGCTGACATTGAAGCCGCGGCTGTTGCTGCTGGACGAACCGACCGCGGGCATGGGTGAGCACGAGACGTATCAGATCGCCGGCCTGATCCGCCGGCTGCACAAGAACAGCAATTACACCATCGTGCTGATCGAGCATGATATGCGGGTGGTGTTCAACCTCGCCGACCGGATCTGCGTGCTGGATCAGGGCAAGCTGCTGGCTGACGGCACGCCGAAGGAGATCGCGGACGATCCGCGTGTCCAGGCGGCTTATTTGGGGCAGGCGGAATGAGCGCACTGGAAGCCGAGGGGCTGAATACTTACTACGGCAAAAGCCACATCCTGCACGATGTCGGCCTGGTGGTGGAGGAAGGCCGCGTCACGACGTTGCTTGGACGCAACGGTGCCGGCAAGACCACGACGTTGCGCAGCCTGGTCGGGTTGACGCCGCCTCGTACTGGGCTGGTGCGTGTCTTTGGCCAGCCGACCACCGGCCTGGCGCCGTTCCGTATCGCGCGGATGGGCGTGGGCTATGTGCCGGAGGGGCGGCGGATTTTTCCCAACCTGACCGTCGAGGAAAACCTCCAGGTGCCGTCCGGGCGCGTTGGGCCGTGGACGATTCCGCGAGTGTATGAACTGTTCCCTCGCCTGCATGAACGGCGCGGCAATCGCGGGCGGCAACTGTCCGGCGGCGAGCAGGAGATGCTGTCGATCGCGCGGGCGTTGCTGTTGAACCCGCGGTTGTTGATCCTGGACGAGCCGTCGCAGGGTCTCGCGCCGCTGATCGTACGCGAGGTGTTCCGGATCGTCTCACAGATGCGCGCCGAGGGCATTTCGATTTTGTTGGTCGAGCAGAACGTCCGCATGAGCCTGGAAATCACCGACGACGTCTATGTCATTGAGAACGGGCAGGTGGTGTATTCCGGGCCCGCCGCGGAATTCGGTGCCGATGAGGAACGGATCCAGGCGCTGGCCGGCGCGTCGGCGGAAGAGTGGAATTTGGACGACATCCTGCCGGCGGCCTGACGCGGCGCCACCGGATCGCGGGCGAATTCCGTCGGGTGCCGCTTACTGCGCGACCATCTCCAGCGGCCGCCACCGGCTCGGCGGCTTGGGCAGGCCCAGGTTCTCACGCAGGGTGCGTCCCTCGTACTCGGTCCGGAACAGACCGCGCCGGCGCAGTTCCGGGATCACCATGTCGACGAAATCCTCAAGCGAGCCTGGCAGCCAGGCGGGCATCACGTTGAAGCCATCGGCCGCGCCGTCGCGGAACCAGTGCTCCATCACATCGACGATCTGCGCGGGGGTGCCGATGGTCAGCAGATGGCCGCGTGGGCCGGCGTTGTGCAGGCACAGTTCCCACAGGGTCATGTTGTCCCGCCGCGCAGCCTCCAGCAGCAGCCGCTGCCGGCTCAGCGGGCCGTTGGTGTCACCCATTTCGGGCACCGGACCGTGCAGCGGGTATTTGTCCAGGCCGCCGACACCGATCGTGTGCTCCAGCACGGCGATGCCGACGCTGGGGTGAATGAGCGATTGCAGATAGTCGTATTTTTCCCGCGCCTCGGCCTCGGTGCGGCCGACGACGGGATAGATGCCGGGCAGAACTTTCACCTCCGCCTGGGTGCGGCCATGCCGCGCCAGCCGCGCCATGACGTCGCCGTAAAACTCGCGCGCGCGGTCGAACTGGTCCTGCGCGGTGAAGACCAGTTCCGCCACTCGCGCGGCGAGGTCGCGGCCGGTGTCGGAGGCGCCGGCCTGCACCACGACCGGGCGGCCCTGCGGCGAGCGCGCGACGTTCAACGGCCCGCGCACGGCGAAATGCTTGCCGCGATGGTTGAGCACATGCATCTTCGCGGGATCGAAATAGATGCCAGATGCCTTGTCGCGAATGAACGCGTCGTCGTCCCAACTGTCCCACAGGCCGGTCACCACCTCGGCGAACTCGGCCGCGCGGTCGTAACGATCCGCATGCGCGACGTGTTGGTCGCGGCCGTGATTGAAGGCCTCGGCCTCGTTATTGGAGGTGACAAGGTTCCAGCCCGCGCGCCCGCCGCTGATCTGATCCAGCGAGGCGAACTGCCGCGCCAGCGTGTACGGCTCGGCGTAGGTGGTGGTCGAGGTCGCGACCAGGCCGAGATGGGTGGTCACCGCGGTCAGCGCGGACAGCAGGGTCATCGGCTCGAATTTTACCATTTTACCCATGCGGCCGCGCGACTCGGGCGAGCCAAACACGCTGACCGCGGCGCTGTCGGCGAGGAACAGCAAATCGAATTTGCCGCGTTCGGCGGTGCGCGCGACGTCGGCCGCCTCGGCGAAGCTGGTGCCGGAATTGGCGTACGCGTCGGGATGCCGCCAGGCGGCGACGTGCTGGCCGGTTTCGTGGACGAAGGCACCGAGTTTCATCATGCGGCGATCGGGCAATGGGGAGGCTCCGGCGGCGACGGACGGGGATTTTGCGCCGGGCGGGGGTGGATGGCCAGGGGTGGAGGACTCCGCCGTCATCGTCGGGCTCGACCCCGCAAGAGTCACACATCCTGGTTCCGCCCAGATCCTGGCGCCGCCGACCTGAGAGTCGTGACCATGTTGTCCGCCTCGGCCCACGAGCAGGTAACCAGGTTTTCAACACGGAGGGCCACGGAGAAGTGAATAATGGCGCTTCGCGCGGTGTTCGATGCACGCCCGCGCGAAGCGCCCAAAATCCTTACTGCTCCGTGGCCCTCCGTGTTCTTCGTGGTAAAGCCTGCCTGACTTGCTTGCTGCCCTTCGAGCGTAACGCCCCGGCATCCGACGCCCATCACACCCAATATGTGTGCATGCGGCGGGGCTCGACCCGAGGATCACTCTCAGCGCGTATTGGCTGCCTTTGAGCCGAGTTCAGGTCGTGCCCGCTGTCGCCGATGCTCGGGTCGAGCCCTGTGGCATGCACACATCGTTGGGCTGAACCATCATTATACTCCGGTGTTGGGACGGGGGCGCCAGAACCTCGGCAAGTAAGTACTTTAACACGGAGAAGACAGGCAAAAGGCAGGGATTTTCACGGAGAGGCAAGAATTCTGAATGCTTCGAGCGATGTATGATCGAACGTCCGCACGCAGCGCCACACTTTCTTCTCCGTGAAAATCCCTGCCTTTTCCCTGTCTTCTCCGTGTTAAAGCCTTGCTTTCTTTCGGCCGGCGAACCAACCGATGAACACCAAAGACCCACATCTGAATTCGCGATGTGTGAACCTTGCAGGGTCGAGCCCGCGCATGACCTGAGAGGCAACCAACCGCCGTGAATGGACGGCGAAGCTCGCGAAACCTACCGTTGCGAACTCAGACAGCGATCTGATCGAGCTCCTTCCCGGCATGTTCCGGACTATAGAACCAGATGATCAGCGTCTGGATAACCATGATCACCGGGATCAACAGGAACGCGGCCTGAAACGACCCCGTGGTTTGCCGCAAATAAACCGAAACGAACGGCCACAGCACATAGCCGCAGAACATCCCAACGGTCCAGGAGAAGCCGTTCCCAACACCCCGGATCCGCGTCGGATACATCTCCGCGGTATAGGCCGTGATCGGACCCCACACGCCAAGAAAGCCCCAACCCCACACCAGCCCGAGGATCAGCAGCGTGGTTTTGTCCGTGGCGAAGATCCACCATGTCATGAACACCGAAGCCTGCAACAGCATCAAGGCAAACCCAAGCCGGCGGCCGAGTTTATCGATCACCCAGCCGGCGAAACAAATTCCGGTCACGCCGACCAAACCCCACCAGATATAGAAGTTGCCGTACTCGGCCGCGGAGAAGTTGTGCGCTTCCTTCAGGAACAGCGGCATCCACAGGCCAACCGTGCTGAACGCGATCACCGCCGTCGAAGCGACGAACGTCGACAGCAACGTGTTCAGGATCAGGTCGGGCATGAACAATTGCCGGATGCCGACCTTGTCGGCTTTGGTGAACCAGGCCTGATCCTCGGGGTTAAGGGGCTGGCCGCCCACGGTGCGTGCCCGCAAGCGGTTCTTGCGATCCATGGTGCGCACCCAGTACGGCGATTCCGGACACATCATCCGCACATAAATCGCGATCAACGCGATGATCGCCGGCGGAATGAACGCCATGCGCCAGCCCCAGCGCTCGACGACGAACATCGCGATGCCGCCCGCCAGCGCCGCGCCAACGCCCCAGGTCGAGCGATCGCAACTGATCACCAGACCGCGCAACCGTGCCGGCCAGGTCTCGGCCACCAGCATGGAGCCGATCGCCCACTCCCCGTTCAGTGAGAACCGCACCAGGGCATAAGCCATGACAAACCACGTGAAACTCGGCGAGATCGCCACCAGCGGCATCGACACCGAGAACAAGGCGATGTTGATCGCCAGCAGATTGCGCCGGCCGAATTTGTCCGCCAGCCAGGGCCAGAAATACAGCCCGAAGATGCCCAGAAACATCGCGATCTGCACGCCCGAGCGGTAGGAGCTGAGATCGACCGACCATTCCTTGATAACGAACGGCGTGACGATGGCGAAGATTACGCCGTCCATGCCGTCGAAACCCCAGCCCAGACCGTTCGCGATCGCGATGTGCCAGTGGGTCGGCGTGATCCGCGTGGTATCGGAGGCGGCGCGAAACGCCGCTGATTGTCGATGCTGTTGCTCCAGAGGGCCCATCCCCGCTTCGGCATCATCGGCGATCGCGTCACCTGACAGGGCCTGTGTGGCTGACATTGGCATTCCTTCCCTGGATTTTATTCTGACGAGTTTGTTTTGCTACCCGTAGGTAGGCACATCCTGGACGAGAGCGCAAATGTCCCGGCGGTCCCCCCTCGCGGTCTTGGAACCGCCGCGTGAATCGGCGATGATCCGGCCGCAACGTCTTACCGGACCATCGCCAATGAACGACGCCAGTCTTCCCGCTCGGCCGCTGCTGTTCACGCCCATGACGATCCGCGGCATCACATTGCCAAACCGCACCGTTGTCGCACCGATGGTGCAATACCGCGCCCGAGACGGCCATCCCGGCGATTTCCACTTCGTTCATCTGGGCAAGTTCGCGCTCGGCCGCTTCGGCATCGTCATGACCGAGGCGACCGCCGTCGAGGCCCGCGGTCGCGTCACCCACGGCTGCCCGGGAATTTGGAGCGATGAACACATTCCCGCCTGGCGCCGCATCACCGACTACATCCGCGCCGAGGGCAGCGTGCCGGCGATGCAACTGGCCCATGCCGGCCGCAAGGGCGCGACCCACCGCGCGCAGGAAAACACCCGGCCGTACGACGCGAAGGACGCGTGGCCGGTGGTTGGTCCAACCACGGAACCCACCAGCGCCGGTCACCACATTCCGCACGCGCTGACGGCACCGGAGATCGCGGATATCGTTCGGGCCTTCGCCGACGCGGCGCGCCGCGCCGAGGCCGCGGGCTTCGACGCCATTGAAATCCACAGCGCGCACGGTTACCTGCTGGCGAGCTTCCTCTCGCCCATCTGCAATACCCGCAACGATCAATACGGTGGCGATCGCGCCGGCCGGATGCGCTTTCCGCTGGAGGTCACACGCGCGGTCCGCTCGGTTTGGCCCATGCACAAGCCGTTGTTCTTTCGGGTGTCGGCGCTGGATGGCGCGGATGGTTGGAACCTCGACGACACGGTGGCGCTGGCACTGGAGTTAAAGGCGCTCGGGGTCGATGTCGTGGATTGTTCGTCAGGCGGACTGACCGGTACGGCGACGGCGGCGCCGATCCCGCGCCACCCCGGCTTCCAGGTGCCGTTCGCGGCGACGGTGCGTAAAGCCGGTGTGCCGTCCATGGCGGTTGGGCTCATCCTGGATGGGCCGCAGGCGGAGAAAATCCTGCGCGACGGCGACGCCGACCTGATCGCGATCGGGCGTCAGGCGTTGTACGATCCGTTCTGGGCCTTGCACGCGGCGGAGGCTCTGGGATGCGACCCCGGTTTCGGCATGTGGCCGGACGAATACGGCTGGTGGCTGGCGAAACGATCGCAGTCGCTGGTGCGGGCGTGATTACCCGCTGAACCGCCGCACGACATTGTGCAGCAGTCGCGATATCGGCCCCTCGAACCCGTTCCGCCACAGGCTGCCGCAGAACGTGATCGATCCGACCGAGAACACCGCGCCGCCGCCCGGCCGCTCAAAATACACGATTTCCGCACGGATCAGGTCCTGCAATGGCTCCCCGCTGATGGTCAGGTGCCCCGCGAGCACTTCCTCGGACACGGTGAAATGCGATGGCGGCGGATTTTCGGACCGGGCCAGAATCACGGTGCCGTCGGGCGTGCCCAGGGCATCATCCGCGCGATCCAGTTCGAACCCGGCGGCGCCGCCTCCGGACAGGCCATAATCGCCGATGATGTCGTCGTCGATGCCATCGAAGATCCAGGCGTAACGCGGATCGCGCGCGGTTGGCAGTAGCCGGTAATGCGTGCCCTCGAAACGGCCTTGCGAGGAAAAGCCAACGCCGCAGATTTGTTGCGGAGGGCGACGGTTGCGCCGCCACAGGCCGCCCATCTGGCCATCGGTCTGATGGTAATATTCGCCGGGCTCGGCGGCCCAGGTGCGGATGCCGCCTTCGGCTCGGCGGAGTTCGATGGCCCAGGGGATCGCGGGATCGCGGGCGACGCGCCAGTAGAACCCGTTGCCTCCCAGGTAAACCATCTTGCCGCCGGTTTTCGTGTAATCCATCAGCGCGTCGAGGGTTCGCGACGTGTGATACTCCGGATGCGAGCCGGTCAGCACGGTGTGATATGAGCGAAGCAGCGCGAGGCCTTCCTCGTCCAGATCCTCATCGGTAATAATGTCGTAATCGAAACCCTGATCTTCCAGCCAGGCCAGCAGATGGGTGTCGGCGGGGTAATGCCGCAATCCCGACCCACGCGCGTCGTTGAACGTCAAGAACCCAGGCCGCATTGTCAGAATCGGCCGGTGGCGCGAGGAAAACGCAATGCCGCTGCCGTCGAGATGCATATTGTAAAGGGAGCGTCCGTAAATCGGATAATTGACCGGATTGCCGGGCGCCGCACCCCATGCCGCGACGCGATCGAAATACGCCTGATCGGTTTCCGCCCGCGCATGGTTGGCATACGCCTGATAAGTGAACGTCGAAGCCAGAAACGCGATCGGCGCGAACGGACCGTTGCGTTTTGGCAAAATGTAAAATGGAATCCAATCCTCCCCCTCCGCCGACCTCAAATGAAACGCATACCCTCCACTGGGCGTATCCTCAGGCACGGTCCAGGTAAAATCAGGCTCCCAACCGCAATCCCCCAGTTCGTCGGCATGGAAATGAATCGCCGCGTACTCGCCCGGTGCATGCCGCCAACAATGTTCCGCTCCCGTCCAGGACGCACCCACCACGGCCCTCGTCGGCAGGTTGATCAACCGCCCATGACACGAATACGGCCCGGAATCGGTGAAGCTCTGCGAGGCAATGCCGCGGGAAAAATCCCATGCCGCCACCACGAGCGTGCCCACATCGGGCCAGGTTTCCACGAACCCCGACAGAATCGCCGGCGCCTCGATCTTACCGGTGAAATGCCCGGTGGGCGCCGCCGCGTTCTCCGCGCCGATCAGCACGGGTCCCGCCGCCGGCGACACCGCCATCCGGCCACGCGCGATGACCGGAGCACCGCCGTCGAGACGTTGTTGTCCAACGACAACGTCCCCGGTCGCGGGCCGCATGCTCAACCATATCCGGTACCACTCGCCCTTCCGCATCGTCGCATCCGTGGCGAGCGCGCCGTGGCAGGCCCCATCAGGCCCGATGCCCAATACGACCGGTCCCTCGCTCAACACCGCCTGCGCCTGATCCACGATTCCCGGACAAATCAGCGCGGTCCAGGTGCGCGCCGCCGCGGCATCGCACGGCGGCCCCTGATCCACGATCCCGTACGAGCCAAGGGAAATGGGCTGATGCCGGCCGGGAAAGCTCCGGTCGAACCGCTCCGAACAATCGACGAAGCGCAGTCCGGGACCAGCGGGATTGGGATCGCCGCTGACCACCCGGATCAGGCGCGCCCGGTACGTGCCGCCGGACGGAACGCTGACGAAGCAGGAAAACGTCTCGCCAGGCCGGTGCGAGAACCGGTCGAGATAGCCGGTGATCGGCAGTTCAGGAGTTGCCATATGTGAACGTTGTTCCCGTGGTTTCGCCGATGTCAACAGCTTGACTGCCCGTAGGTTGGCGCTCAGGGTTCCGAGGTCGCGGCCCGAGGACCTTGGACGAACAAATGAGCTCATTTGATCTGCGATAAGTGAGTCTGAGGGCGTACCACATGAAA
Source organism: uncultured Acetobacteraceae bacterium (assembly GCA_937902425.1). Classification (GTDB taxonomy): domain Bacteria; phylum Pseudomonadota; class Alphaproteobacteria; order Acetobacterales; family Acetobacteraceae; genus Rhodopila. The sequence continues at coordinate 9,974 of CALFNB010000073.1, forward strand.
CGCGCGTTCCTGTCGTCGATCCTTATGTTCGCCCTGATTGCCCCGGCCGGCGCGAAACCGTTCGTGTGCCCCCACGTTGGCGGCGATCTGGTGTTCGGCCAGGAGGCCAACACCGACACGCTCGATCAAATGTCATCGTCGACGATCTCCACCCGTAACATCGCCATGAACATTTACGAATCCCTGATGACGCGGGACGAGAACAACCATCCCATCCTGGAACTCGCCTCCACGATGACCGAGACGCCCGATCGCCTGACCTATACGTTCAAGCTCCGTCCGGGCGTTGTCTTTCATAACAACAAGAAGATGACCTCGGCCGATGTCGCCGCCTCATTCGACCGTTACGCGAAGATCGGCGGCGAGCGCGCGATCCTCGACAACGTCAAAGGGTGGGACGCCCCCGATCCGGAGACGTTCGTCATCCGAATGAAGGTCGCGCAACCGACATTCATCGAGGCGCTGTCCTCCTTCAGTACGCCCATTGTCATCATCCCGGCGGAGAGCCGTGACGTGCCGGCGCGGCAACTGACCGCCCCGATCGGCACCGGACCATTCCAGCTTATCGAGTTTGTGCCCGGCGACCACGTGAAACTGAAGCGCCACGACGGCTACCAGCCAAACACCGCTTTCGAGGACAGGACCGGTCTGGGTGGCTACAAGCAGGCCTGCCTCGACACTGTCACGTTCCGCTTCGTCATCGACCAAGGCGCCCGCGTCGCCGGTCTGAAAACCGGGGAGCTGCAGGCGGTCGAGGACCTGCCGACGAAATCTCTGCCCGACCTGAGGAAGGATCCCAATATCGCCATCCTGCCCGTGCGCGACTGGTGGATCCAGATCGCGACACCGAACGCCTCGACGCCGCCGACCGACAATCTCACGTTCCGCCGTGCCGTGCAGGCGGCGCTGGACATGGACGAAATCATGGACGCCGCCTCGGACGGCGATTACCATCTGAATGTCGGCTTCCAGTATCCCAATCAGCCGGACTACACGGATGCCGGCAAGGAGACCTACAACATCAAGGACGCCGCTCTGGCGAAGCAGCTGTTGGGGGAGTCCGGGTATAAGGGTGAACCGGTGATCCTGTTGACCAACAAGGATTACCCGCCAATGTACAATTCCGCCCTGGTGATGCAGCAGCAAATGCAGGCGGTGGGCATCAACGCGCAGATGAACGTCGTCGATTGGCCGACGTCGGTGCGGATGGCGCGGGACGCCGACAGCGGTTGGAACTTCTTCTTCACCGGCTGGGGCACGCCGCCCGCGCTGGGTGCCCTCGCGACCATGCAGCTCTTCGCCGATCCGAACGCGGTCTATCGCCCGAAAGACGACAAGGGCGACCCAGATCTGCTGGCCGCGTGGAACGACATGAACCGGTTGCCGGACGCGAACGATCGCCAGGCTGCGTTCGCTCGCATGCAGCGGATCATCCTGGACAACGTGTACGCGATACCATTCGGCACGTTCACCAAGGTGCAGGGCGTCCGAACCACCGTCCTGGGCTTTGCCCCCTTCCGCATCCCCCGGTGGTCCAATGTCTGGTTCTCCAACTGACGCCCGGACGGTGCGCCCCCCGGACCCGGCGATTCCGGCGTTTGGCGCGGACCACGCGGTGAGCCGACAAAAATTACTCGGTGCTTTTTGTATCATTGGTTACAGATGTATCATTCGCGGCGACTTTCCGCATCGTAACACTCCTTGCGAAAAGGTTTGCACCAAAGCTTACCAATTGCTCATCGAAGCGATCGTTGGCGGGTCTCCTTAAAAGGGTCTGGCCCCCCGGACTGTATCGTTGATTGCAACTTTCTTACGATAACGTTCCCTCAAAACGCCCGTTCCGGAAGAAAACTGAAAATTAGTTGAGACGACCCCTTCAGTTATCTGACGGTACGTTCATTTCCCATTCATGTGACACCCAGTGAGGCTCCGATCGTGAACGAGGTAATCAGGATCAAGGTAGCGGACATGCCGAAGACCTCAACCGTCATCGCTGGGTCGCACACGCTGATGCGGCGTGCCCTCGTGGCATTGCTGCGTGAAGCGCGGCCTGGCTGGAATTGCGAAGACGTAGAGGGAATCGATGAACTGCGCGACAGAATCAGTGCCTCGTCGCCAACCCTCGTGCTGATCGATTTACGGCTTTGCGGGGTCGATGGATTGCGCCAGTTGCGCCTGGCGTTTCCGCACACGACGTTCGTCGTGCTGTCGGATCAGGACGACCGGACCGCGATCCTGGCCTGCCTGGAGGCGGGCGCGCAGGGTTATATCCTCAAATCCACCAGTCCTGATCAGTTCATTCGCGCGCTTGAAACCATCCTGACCGGCGGACTGTTCGCGCCGGCCTCATTGAGTGGCATGCCGATCCACCCTCCGGTGGCAGCCCAGACGTCCGAGTTCAAAATGAGCCCGGCCCTGTTGCATCTGCCAGTCCTGTCGCATCTCACGGAACGCCAACGTCACGTGTTCGACCTGCTGGCGGAAGGCTGCGCCACGAAGACCATCGCGCGCCGTCTGGACCTCGCGGTCGGCACGGTCAAGGTTCACCTCGCGGCGATTTACCGTACACTGGGCGCGTCGAGCCGCCTGGAGGCGCTGGCCAAAGCACATCGCGCCCACGCGGCGGCTTAACGATCCGGGTCAGTCCAGCACCCATTGCGCCGCTGACGCCTGCGCGATCTGCCGCACCTGGCTCAACAAGCCAGGTCCGACAGGGATGCCCTCGGCCATCCGCTGCTTCGCGTGGTTCCACTGCGGATCGCCCGCGACCATCACCGGCCGCGCGGGATCTATCGGCGTGGTTGCCCGCAGATCGCCGCAGAATTGCGCCACATCCTTTTCGAAGTCGTCGCCATCCCGGAACAGACCCGGATCGATCGCCATGAAGAAGTGCCCAATGCCCATTCCCTGGGGCTTCTTCGTATGCATCGGATCGGTGATCAGCGTTGCGCCGGACAGGCACGATCCCAGAATGTTCACCATCGCCGACAGTCCGTAACCCTTGTAGCTGGAATTCTCCGGTGAGCCGCCCAGTGACGTCAGAAAGCCACCTTTCTGGCGGGCCACGAGGGGGTCGTTGCTCGGCCGGCCCTCACTGTCGAGCACCCAGCCATCCGGAGTTGGCAAACCCTCATTGGCTTTGTTGCGAATTCGGCCGGCCGCGACGGTAGTGGTCGCCATGTCCAGCAGGAACGGCACACCATCGGCGCTCGGCGCGGCGAACGACCACGGATCGGTGCCGAGCCGCGCCTGCTTGCCGAACGTCGGAGCCACCTGAATGCTGGACGCCGAGGTGCAGGCCATCCCGATCAGACCCGCCTTCGCCGCCATCAACGTGTAGTATCCGGTCGCGCCGAAATGCGCCGAGTTGTTGACGGCGGCGATCGCCATCCCGACCTTCTTCGCCTTGTCGATCGCCACGCCCATGGCGAAATGCGCCGGCACGTGGCCCAATCCGCCGCCGCCATCGACCAGCGCGGAAACCGGTGTCTCCTTCACGATCTTTGGCCGCGCGTCCATCTTGGCACGTCCCGAACGGCGGAGCCCGTCGTAACCCGGGATCATCGACATCCCGTGGCTGTCCACCCCGTGCAGGTCGGCCCAGGAGAGAATGTCGGATGTGGTTTCGGCGTTGTCTTCGGGCATGCCCCAGGACAGCAAAATGGCTTTCAACTGGGCGCGGTGCTTTTCATAGGATGCAGGCATGGGTTCCCTCCGTATGGGCGCAACCTTGCGCGATCCGAGGGTTCCGGCAAGGGTGACCCGACGCCGCGAGAGGAGGATACGGGACATGGTCGACGGACCAGCGTTGTTGAAAGCCCGCTTTGGCATCGAGCAACCGGGTGTTGAGGTGCCGGACGTCATCGCCCCGTTGCTCGATCGCCGGGTGGTGCGGCGCTACACGGAGCAGGCGGTACCCGATTCGTTGCTGGACGCATTGCTGGCGGCGGCGCAATCGGCGCCCGCGAAGTCGGACCTGCAACAATATTCCGTGGTGGTGATGCGCGACGCACCGCGCATCAAGCAGATCGCCGACTGGATCGGCACCATGGACTGGATCGCCACCGCACCGGTGTTCCTGGTCTGGTGTGGCGACATGCGGCGCGGTCAGAGACTGTGCGAATTGCACGACATGCCGCACGCCAACAACAACCTCGATACGTTCCTGAACACGGCGGTCGATTGCTCGCTGGCGATGGCGCAGTTCATGGCGGCGGCCGAGGCGGTCGGCCTGGGCACCTGCCCGATCTCCTATGTCCGCGGCCATATCGAACGGGTCTCGCCGCTGCTTGGCTTGCCCTCCGGCGTCTATCCGATGGCGGGACTGACGGTTGGCTGGCCGGTATTCCGCCGCCCGGTGTCGATGCGCCTGCCGCCGTCGGTCGTCGTGCATCGGGAACGATACAACGACAACGCGCTGGAACGCGACGTCGCCGCGTACGATGGCCGCCGCCGCGAACGCGAGCCCACAGCACCGGGCAGCCTGAAGAACAACGATGTCTACCCACCCCGCGAGGGCGTCGGCTGGAGCGAGAACGTCGCCCGCCAGTTGTCGGTGCCGGAACGCTTCGGCTTCGCCGCATATCTGCGAACGAAAGGATTCGATCTTGCCTGAAGACCTCCACCGCCATGCCACGTTGGTGGATGAGCACGAGTCACCTCGGCCAAAGACGGTGCGCGCTCGCCACGCCGCCAGCCTGCTGGTCTGGCGCGAAGCCGGAACCACCACGGAAATCCTGATGGGCATGCGCGGCTCCCGCCATCGTTTCATGCCCAACCGGTTGGTGTTTCCTGGCGGTGCGGTGGATCGGGCCGACCTGTCCGCGCCGTGCGCGACAGGGTTGTCACATCGCACCGAAGCGGCGCTGCACCGGAACGCCAGCGCGAAACTGGCGCGTGGTCTGGGCTTTGCCGCCGCGCGCGAACTGCTTGAGGAAACCGGACTTTCGCTCGGCTCCCCCCCGGCGCTGGACGGGCTGGAGTATCTGGCGCGCGCCGTCACCCCAACCGACAGTCCAATTCGTTTCAACGCCCGTTTCTTCTGCATCCACGCGTCGCGCGTAACCGGCACTCTGGGTGGTGACGGTGAGTTGGACACGCCGCGTTTCCACGACATGACGGAAGCGCTGGCGCTCGACCTCGCCGCGCCCACGCGACGGATGCTGGATCAATTACGCACGTGGCTCAGCTTGAGCGAACAGGAACGCGACGCGCGCACGCATGTCCCGGTGCTGAAGGATCGCGGCTGGCGCATGGAGTGACCGGGGGAGAACCGAGCAGGAGACTCAGATGATCACGCTGACCGTCCGATTGGCGCTTATCTTTGTCGGCACCGGTGCGTATTTGGGCGTGGCCATTTTCGGCCAGGGCGGCCTGGCGGCTTTCTTCTCGCACGGCGCACTCATCGCGCTGACCGGCGTGCTCTGCGTCATGGTGGTCGCGTCACTGTTCGCCGGTGGAAATCTGAGTTCAGGGGTGCGAGAAGACTGCGGCAACCGCGGGGTCCTCGCGGCCTTCGCGCTGGTCGGCCTGCTCGACGCCTACTTCCCGGCCTGGGCCGACCGTAACGATTTCTGGATCATCGACGGGGAGACCATTCGCTGGGTCGGCGTCGTACTGTTTGCCGCCGATGGCGCGCCGCGGCTGTGGCCGGTCCATGTCCTCGGACAGCGCTTCAGCGGACTGGTCGCCATCCAGCCCGATCACACCCTGGTTACCAGCGGCGTTTATCGTTTCATCCGCAATCCGAGCTACCTGGGGATGATCGTGACGACCCTTGGCTGGGGGCTGGCGTTTCGTTCCGGGGTCGGCGTCGTGCTCACGATGCTGCTGATCCCGCCGCTCATCGCGCGAATGGACGCGGAGGAGGCATTGCTGAAGGCGTGGTTTGGCGACGAGTATGAGGCCTACCGCGCTCGCACCGCACGCCTGATCCCCTGGTTGTATTAGCGCGCCTGTGCCGCCCGCCAGTTCTCTCCGTCGCGGGCCACCTTCCCTTCGATTTCCATTTTCAGCAGATGCGCGAGAACGTTGCGCTCGGCGGCGCGGCGCAGTCTGGGGTTCACCTGCGAATACAGCGTGTCCATCAACGTGTAGGTGCTGGCGGGACCTTCCTTCAGTTTCTCGGCGATGGCGTGTTCGCGCATCACCCGATGCGCCAGCATCGCGCGGACCAGGTCGCGCGGCTCACGCAGGGCCGGACCATGACCGGGCAGATAAACATCGTCGTCGCGCTTCAACAGCACGTCGAGGCTGTTGAAATAATCCTTCATGTCGCCGCCGGGCGGACTGACGATGCTGGTCGACCAGGACATCACGTGATCGGCGCTGAACAGCACCTTGTCGCTGTTGCGCGCCGGCACCGAGAAGCACAAATGGTCCAGCGCGTGGCCGGGCGTGTGGACCGCCGTCATGCCGGCGACCACATCGCCATTGCTTAGTTTGATATCGGCATCGAACGTATCGAGGCCGGACACCTTGAAGCCAACAGTGGGAGCGCCGGTCTTGCTTTTCAGCTCAGCGGCCGCGCCCACGTGATCGTGATGCGTATGGCTGATCAGGATCAACGAGATCTGACCGCCGGTATGCCGCATGATCGCCTCGACATGTTCCGGATGACCTTCCGGTCCGGGGTCGAGAATGACGAGGCCCTGCCCGGTTTCGATCAGGTATGTGTTGGTGCCGTGGTAGGTCATCGGACCCGGATTGTTCGCCACGATGCGGCTGATCCCGGACATGATCGGAAGGTTCGCCCCGCGTTCGGGTTCGGGTTCGGTCAGGAAGGCCATGAGAAGTCCTCGGTTTTGTTGGCAACGGTCATGCCGCAAAGCAGCACGGCTGGCAACCGAGGCCGCCTCGTGGCAGGATCGCGCCAATCTTTCAACGAGGGAGGCACCCATGGCCAAAGGCCTGTTATTCGCGTCGTTCGATACCTCGCCAGCCCAGGAGGACGAGTTCAACGATTGGTACGATACGGAGCATGTGCCGGAGCGGATGCGGGTGCCCGGCTTTATCAACGCGCAGCGGTGGATCGGCGACGAGAACCCGAAGATCGCTGTCGCCACCTATGACCTCGAAACGCATGCGGTGATGGACAGTCCGCCGTATCAGGCGATCGGCGGCGCCAACGGCTCGGTCTGGACGAAGCGCATCACCGCGATCGCCAAACGCATCCTGCGGTTCGAGGGCACCCAGATCGTGCCAGGCGACGTTACCGGACCGGCGGAGGCGAACGGCCTGCTGGTCGCGTCGATGAACGTCGATCCCGCCGCCGAGGCCGAGTTCAACGAGTGGTACAACAAGGAACATCTGCCGCAACTCGCCGCCGTGCCGGGTGTGCTGACGGCGCGGCGGTTCCAGGCGGCCGGCGCCGGGGTCGAGAAAAAGTATCTCGCGCTGTATCACCTGACCTCGCCAGATGTGTCGCGTTCCGACCCATGGGCCAAGGCCGCCAACACGCCGTGGACCGAGAAAATGCGTCCCCATTTCCGCGAGCCCCTGGTCCTGCGCTGCAAGAAGTACGTCCGGAAAGGTTGACCTATGCGCAAGATTTCCCGTCGTCAGGCCTTGGTTCTGACGGGATCCGCCACGCTCGCCACGCCGGCCATCGCACAGTCGAAACAGGCACCCGGCGTGACCGCGACCGAAATCCTGCTTGGCCAGACGATGCCCTACAGCGGACCAGCCTCCGGTTACGCGCCGATCGGACATGTCGAGGTCGCCTATACCAACTTCATCAACGATCAGGGTGGTATCAACGGCCGCAAGATCAAGCTGTTGTCGCTCGATGACGGCTACAGCCCGCCGAAGACGCTGGAGCAAACCCGCAGATTGGTCGAAGAGGAGAATGTGACCTGCATCTATCAGCAACTCGGCACTCCGACCTCGATGGCGACGCGGCGCTATCTGAACCAGAAGCAGGTACCGCAGCTGTTCGTCGCCTCCGGCGCCACGCAGTTCGGCGACCGGGATAACTTCCCGTGGACCATGGGCTGGCAGATCAGCTACCAGATCGAGGGGCGCGTCTACGCACGTTACGTGTTGAACGAAAGGCCGGACACGAAGATCGCCATCCTTTATCAAAACGACGACTCCGGCAAAGATTTCCTCAAAGGCTTCAAAGACGGACTGGGTGACAAGGCCAGCATGCTCGTTGCCACGGTCAGTTACGAGCCCACCGATCCAACGGTCGATTCTCAGGTCGTGCAATTGCAAAGTTCCGGTGCCGATACGTTGTTCGTCGCCAGCATTCCAAAGGTCACGGCGATGGCTTTGCGGAAAGTGCGCGATCTGACCTGGAACCCGCTCTATATCATCGCGAGCGTGGGTGCCTCGGTCTCGTCCGGCCTGGCGCCCGCCGGTCTGGACAAGGCGATCGGTCTGATCACCGGCGCTTATCTGAAGGATCCGTCGGACCCACAATGGGCGGATGATCCAGGCTTCAAGGACTGGCTCGCGTTCATGAAGCAATACCAGCCCAACGGCGATCTGTCCGATGCCAGCAATGTGTATGGTTACAGCGTGACTCAGACGCTCGCCATCACGCTGAAGCAATGTGGGGAGGATCTGTCGCGGGAAAACATCATCCGTCAGGCGGCGAATTTGGATATCGAACTGCCGATGTTGCACCGAGGCATACGTTTTCACACGACCTCGACGGATTATTACGGCATGAAGAAGATGCGGCTGCAGCGGTTCGACGGTAAGGCCTGGGTGCCGTTCGGCGAACCGGTCGGGGTCTGAGATGTCCGATTACGACCTGGTGATCGGGCGCGGCACGGTGGTGACGCCGGCCGATATGTTTCGCTCGGACATCAGGATCGCGGAGGGCCGGATCCAGGCGATCGGGCTCGGACTGAAGGGCGCGCGCACGCTGGACGCCGACGGAATGCTGGTGATGCCCGGCGGTGTGGACACGCACTGCCATATCGAGCAGTTGCGCGAGGATGGCGGCACGGATGAGGAAACCTTCGTCACCGGCAGCACCTCCGCGCTGGCGGGAGGCACCACCAGCGTCATTACGTTCGCGACCAGTTCAAGGTCCGCGGCATCAGAAGGCGTCGCGAAGGGGCGCATCGATCCGTGCGAATTCGTGCGCCTGACCGCGAGCAATCCGGCCAGGTTGTTTGGCCTGTATCCTCGCAAGGGCACGATCGCGCCGGGCGCGGACGCGGACCTGGTGATGTGGGACGCGACGAAGCGGGTCACCATCACCAACACGTTGTTACAACACGTTATCGATTACACGCCATACGAGGGGTTGGAGGTGACTGGCTGGCCAGTCGCCACCATTCGCCGTGGCGAGATCGTCATGCGGGACGGCAAGGTACCGGCTGATCTGGGTACCGTACGAGATGATCAGGCCAACCAGCCGGCTGCCGGATGGTTTCGATGCCAGTGCGTTCCTGATGTGAAACGAAAGCGCGAATTCGCCATGCTCGGGCGTGAACGGAGCGCCAGTTGCCGCGACGACGTTGCTCGCCAATCCTGGTACGAATTCTGGGGCGGCTGATCCTCGGGTCGAGCCCTGTCGCATGCACACATCTTGAACGAGACAGGCCCTGGATGCCGGGCTCGAGGCTCCGCACGTAAGTCAGCAAGGCTGTAACATGGAGCACGCGAAGGCCACCGGAGCACACGAAGAAGAAAGATTTTTCGGCGCTTCGCGCGAGCGTTTGTCCCAACACCGCGCGAAGCGCCAGGCTTGCCTGCTTCGTGTGCTCCAGTGGCCTTCGTGGTCAAGCCTGACTGACTTGCTTACGGAGTTTCGAGCGTGACGCGCAGGCAACCCGCGCATGTCTCGCTCAAGATGTGTGCATGCGACAGGGCCAGGTCCGGGTATGACCTGGGGGGCGAGAGTCAGCATTCAAGCGCGCGATATTTACCCGGCGTCTCGTTGCCTCACGCCGCGCGACCCAGATCGTCGCGCCGCGAATCACCACACCGCCAATCAGTGTCGACACTGTCGGCGCAATTGCTCACCTACCCCCTCCCAAGACGGCCGGTCGGATGCCATTTTGAGGCGGATG
>CALFNB010000074.1 GCA_937902425.1 uncultured Acetobacteraceae bacterium
CCAGGTAGGTGAGCTTCGGTAGACGCTTGACTCCCGAGTCGGGGCACGATTCAAGCTCCCCATGTTGCCGCCACTGGATTCGGATTCGCATGTAGCAGCCCCGCCGGAGCCAGATGGCCCGGTGTCCCCAGAATCAGTTATCGCGGCACTTCAGGAACAGAATGCCGCGCTGTCGGCGCTGGTAGCCGCGCTCCAGGCCCGCGTCGCCGAACTGGAGCGCCAACTCGGCCTGAACAGCGGCAACAGCGGCAAGCCGCCATCCAGCGACGGACTGAAGAAGAAGCCCGTGCGTGTCAGCAGCCTTCGCGGCCGGTCAGGCAAGAAGACCGGGGGACAGAAAGGTCATCCCGGCAAGACGTTGAGCCGCACCGAAACACCCGATGCGACCATCGATCATTTCCCCGAGATCTGTTCGGGATGCGGTGGCACCCTGACCGGGGCGATGGCCACGGGCCATACCGCGCGGCAGGTGTTCGATCTCCCCGAACCTCAGCCCCTGATTGTCACGGAACACCGCGCCCATGCCTGCCTTTGCGGGAATTGCGGCGCCGAGACGCGCGCGGACTTCCCCGAAGCCGTGACCGCGCCAGTGCAATATGGCGCGCGGCTCGCGGCGGTGGTGGTGTATCTGTTGCACTACCAGTTGCTGCCCGAGAAACGTCTGGCCGCGCTGATGGCCGATCTGTTCGGCGTGCACCTGGTCACCGCGACGATCGCCGGCATGAGCCGGAATTGTGCCGCGCGGTTTCAGGGGTTCGCCGCCGCGGTGCGCGACCATGTGGCGGCGGCACCGGTCAAACACATGGACGAAACCGGCTTCCGGATCGGCGGTAAGACGCAATGGCTGCACATCGCCTCGACGATCTGGTTAACGTTTTACCGCGTCTCCCCGAAACGGGGCAGCCTGCTGGACAACGTCCTGGGAATCGTCGTTCACGACCACTGGAAGCCGTACTACACCTTGAAAGGCGTTTTGCACGCGTTATGCAATGCGCACCACCTGCGCGAACTTCAGGCGTTGGTCGAGATCGAGAAAGAAGACTGGGCGCGCAAGATGCAACGTCTGTTGCGCCGGGCGTGTCATGCGACGAACCTCGCGCGTGATCAGGGTGTGACGTTGTCCTCTGAGTTCATCGCGCTGATCGAACGACGTTACGACACCATTCTCTCGGAAGGTTTCGCATTCCATGAGGCACAACCAGCTCTGATCTCCACCGCACGGAAACGCCGGGGCCGTGTGCCGCGCCGGACCGGCCACAATCTTCTGCTTCGTCTCCGCGTCCGTAAGGTGGATGTGTTGCGCTTCTTGTCCGACCCAACGGTGCCGTTCACCAACAATCTGGCGGAACGGGATGGGCGGATGATGAAATTGCGCCAGAAGATTTCCGGTGGCTTCAGGTCTGGTGACGGCGCGGAGGATTTCGCCGTGATCAGATCGCTGCTTTCGACAGCAAGAAAGCAGGGGTGGGATATCTTGCAGGCATTGGCCAGTCGGCCCGATCGTCTGATCGCGGAACTCCAGATCGCCTGATCCAAGCTCGCCTACCTGGGCTGTTACGATTTGCTCTCTTATAGAGAGCGGTCTGTTGCGAGATGCCCATTCTGATACCGCTCCGAGTGGCGAACCAACTTGAGGCGCTGCCCCGGGGTGACAGGATACGATTGATGGAACGACTTAAGACAATCGCGGCGGCGCCAGATAGTCAGCATCCGAACGTGCTTCCGTGCCTATCCGGTTGTCACCCATACCCACTACATCTGGGGTGCTGCCAGTCTCCAGAACGTCCATGCTCGCCTCGCCAACGGCCAAACCACCTCGACCTCACATCCTACATTTAGTGGGTGTGGGTGATAACCGGATAGGCACGCGTCCATCAATGCCATGACGACCGCGGTGCCGAAGCTGGTGGCCGGATTGACCCGCGGCTTGTTCGTGGCGGACCTGGAGCGGCACTGGAACTCGTTGCTTGATTATAATGACCCACAGGTGGTGTCGCGGTAACGGACTGCCTGACGAAAGCCGAGATGTGCGGCGTCCGCCGCTGCCTGTTTGGTGACCCGCGACGGTCGCGCCAAACCGGCCAACGGAGGCGACCAACGGAGACCAGCGGTGACAAGCGACTCGGCCGCTGGCACACTCGTGCGGTATGATCAGCCGCGCCGTCTGGATCGATCGCCAGCCGCAGCCAAGGCGATACCACGATCGTGGGTGACATGTTCGCGAGTTGACCGACAAAACACGGAGGAGGGACGCAAATGCCTATCAGCGGGGATCTGTTGAGCAGCGCCATGGCCGGCATCGCATTCATCGGCTGCGCGATGACGAGCGTGACGCCGGCGCCAGGCGCACCACCACAGGCGCGGCGGCGTGAGGTCGTGGTCAACGGCAAACGGGTCAAGACCATCGATGTGCACGCGCATTGCATTGTCCCGGCCGCCGCGGCGGTGATCAATCATCCGCTCGAGGCGCCGGGTTTGCTGATGCACGACACCAGCACGCGCATCGCGGCGATGGACGCGCAAGGCATCGACGTCGAGGCGCTCAGCATCAACCCATATTGGTATCGCGCCGATCGCGACGCCGCGGCCCACCTGATCAAGGTGCAGAATGAGACGTTGGTTGAGTTCCGCGCGGCCAGCCCCGACCGCTTCGTCGCCTTCGCGACGGCGGCGCTACAGCATCCCGATCTCGCCGCGGAGCAGGTCGAATACGCGGTCAAAAAGCTCGGCTTCCGCGGCGTCGGCGTGGCCGGCAGTGTCGCCGGCGAGGAACTGGCCAATCCGCGGTTTCATCCGTTCTGGGCCAAATGCGAGGAACTGGGCGTTCTGGTGTTCATGCACCCGCTCGGCACGCGCGAACTGGAGCCGAGCGGACGGCTCGCCGGCAGTGGGCTGTTGACCAATACGATCGGGAACCCGCTGGAAACCACGATCGCGTTGTCGCACCTGATCTTCGAAGGCACGCTCGACCGCTTTCCTGGGCTGAAGATCTGCGCGGCGCATGGTGGCGGGTTTCTGCCGTCCTACGCCAACCGGTCGGACGCGGTAATCCGGTGCTTCCCGGACCGGGTCGGCCCTCTGCCAAAGAAGAATCCGACCGCGTATCTGAGAGACGGGCAACTGTTTTTCGACACGATCGTATTCACGCCAGAGGCATTGCGCCACCTGATCGCGGAATCGGGCCCAGGCCAGATCATGATCGGGACAGACTATCCATTCCCGTGGACCAGCACCGAGGTTGACCTGGTGCTCAACACACCCGGGTTGAGTGATGACCAGCGCATCGCGATCCTGGGCGGGACGGCGGCGCGGTTGCTGGGGATCGCGCCCTGACCCTGGAGAGGCGGGGCGTTTTGGTAGAAGGGACATCGGATGGCCGCGCGTGCCCCGCATGCGCGGAACGTCATGATCGCGTGCGGAGTATTATGCCAGGGCGTAAACAGATTATCGTTGTGCGCGGAAATTCGCGCGCAATGATGGTCCGTGTCGAAACTGACCCCTGAAAGGCAAGGCAACGGCCCTACCAGAGGCGGGAGGCCGTCAGTGCGGCGCGTCGGCGCCGTGGTTACCGACGTTATCCCTTTCCGCCTTTCATTCTGTTACCGTAGTAATCGTACAGATGATCCAAGGACTTCCGACTCTCACGCCGCGATTCGACAAATGCACGGGCCAGAACATCCCAAAAAACGGGCATTCCAAAGACCCTTGTTGATTTTATGCGGTCGGCTATCCGTGCTGTAAGCTCCTCGGGTTTCGGGTCCACCACATAGATGTTCCCTTTGAATCCATTAAGGGTCTGGCAAAAACAATTCCACGAAACGTGATCATCGTGGCCAAAACTGTATCCGATCACCGCCACGAAATCAGGCAACTGCATGAACGCGGCCTCTACGTCGCGTTTCAATTGTTCCGTTTCCGTCTCAGGCGTGCAGAGAAGGAGTTCGTGGTGTGGCACAGGCATATCATACGCTCCTGCCAGTTTCAGATACTCCGCGATGTCGCTCGAACCGTACCAAGGTTCGACGCTACCGTGCGGAACTATAACTCGGTGGCGTGGGCGACACCAATTTGAGGCAAGACCGTCATGATTGTAATTCAAGATCACCGCTGGATGAAAATGGCGGAACGCGCGGTAGTTGTCACTCTGAAGACCTACGAAAATGGGTCTCGCCAGCAGGTGTAGCATGTGCATTTCGGTACGAAAGTTTGTCTGGCGCAGCAGCATATCCTCGAGGGGGAACTCCTCTGTACCTGGCCGAACGTCCCTGTTCCCGAATAGCGAGGCCATCGTCGCTTCGCGATTGGTTCCAGCGGCCGCTGCGAAGCTCTTTCGAGTAAGTAGGGACTGCCGCGGAAGAAGCGCGGAAAAGCTGCCCCCTCGTATGTGGCCGAGTGCCGGCTCCAACAATAAGCCGTTGCTCATTGGAACCAGACCTGCTGATGAGCCAGCACCCAGCACGTACAATCCCTTGCGTGCCTGGAGATGTCCCAGGAACGACGTGAGACTCGGAACGCGTGCCGTCATCGGAATACGACTGCCTTTCTCGCCAGACGGATGTGATCTAGTGAGGTCGCGCTGATGTTCAAGGACCTGGCGGCGGCTCTTCACGGGCTCCGCTGCGCGGTAAACCCGCAGGCCACCTTTAATATTCCTTCGATCTGGTCTCTGACCACGAGACTGGACAGTTAGCCCCTGGGGCGACACCGCGAGCCCGCCATGGGTCGCACGAATTTCAGTCGCACGAATTTCAGGTGCGTCCTCCTGGCGGTTGAGGTATCCTCGCCAACACTGGAGCGTCCATGGGCACCATCCAAATTCCGGACCACCTGAGGCAACTCATTGACAGCCAGATCGCCGAAGGGCGCGCGGCATCAGAGGCTGACTATGTGGTGGCGGCCTTGCGCGCCTATGCCGACCACGTCGAGGCTGAAAAAGAGATCGTCGCGATGGTGGACAGGGCCGATACCGACCTGGCGGCCGGGCGCTTTGTGACGGTGACCGGGGCGAAGGACGCCGAAGCGCTCCATACGAGCGCGATGGCCCGGCTTCACGCGCGGGTGTCCGAAAACGCCCGGGAGCATTGACCTACCGCCTGCTGGCGGGCGCCGAGGGCGATATCGACCGCATCTTGCTCAGGAGTGCGGAGGAATGGGGGCGTCCCGGCGGCGGAGCGTTACCACAGGCTGATGCTGGCCGTTTTCGCCATGATCGGCGCAAGGCCTGACACACCGGGTTCGCAGGCGGTCGAAACAGTCGCCGGTGTGCGTTTCTACCCTCTCTCTCGCTTGGCCGTCGCCTCGTTGTCCCTGAACAGCGCGTTGGCAAGCCGAGGCACATCGCCGTTTATCGGGTGGCCAATGACGGAGCGGTCGAAATCGTCGGACTGACCCACGACAGGATGCTGCTGGCCCCGGCCGCGCGCCGGATGCATCGGGCAGCGGGCCCCTGACAGAGTCTGGGCGATGTGTTCCAAATCCTCCGTATCACCAACGATTTGATGCCATTCGCGGCCACTCGGTCGGCCAACCAGGGATAGTTCGATGCAACGCATCCTCAACCTCCGACCTGAAATCATTGAGCATCGCATCCCAACCCCTGACAGCAGGCCCTATATCCTCGCCGGAGGCCCCGACGGCTGTGTCCGGTTTTGCGGATCCGGACCCGGCCAGATCGGCCGCCTTGCTCCGGAAAACGGGACCATCATCGAGTATCCGCTCCCCGACCCGACGGGCACTCCGGTCGGCATCGCAGCGGGATCGGATGGAACGATGTGGTTCACCCAATCGACCGCGCACAAGGTTGGCCGGATCACCATGGATGGCGCGATATCCGAGTTCGACCTGCCGACTCCCCGGTCCGGCCCGAACGGCATCGCCCTTGGCCCGGATGGCAACATCTGGCCGGCGCAGCACGCGATCGGCAAAGTGGCCCGGATCACGCCGGCCGGCGAGGTGACGGAATTCGATGGCTTCGCGCCAGGCGTCCATCCGCTCGTGCCGACCGCCACCGCAACGCACGTCTGGTTCAGCGACTCGATCGCCAGCCGGGTCGCGCGGGTCGACATGAATGGCCGGGTGACGGAGTTCGCGACACCGCGGCCAAACAGCGGACCACGCGCCATCGTGCCCGGACCGGACGGATGCATCTGGTTCGTGCTCGCCGCGGGCAACGCGATCGGCCGCGTCACTCCCGGCGGCGAAATGCGGGAATTCCCGCTGCCAACACCGAATGCCAGCCCGCGCGGCATTGTCGTTGCCCGCGGCGACGAGATCTGGTTCACGCGGAACCTGATCAACCGCATTGGGCGCTTGTCGCTCGATGGCGAGATGCTGGCGGACTACCAATTGCCGACGCCCAGTTCGGGTCCGCGCGCGATGGTGGCCATGCGGGACGGGCGGTTGTTCGTCTCACAACACGATGCGGGATGCGTCGGAGAGATCAGGCCGCACGCCTGACACAATCAAAATGTTATCGGAACGACATCAAACCATAAGCCAGGGCCAGGAGACTTCGGCGGAGCCTCAAGCCCGGTGCGAACGCCTGAAACGACGAATCCGGCGAATTGCTGACCGCGCCGCCGCGAGTTAAGCAACTCTCCTGGGCCGCGTGCTCTGACACGAACCGCGACCGCCCCCCGGCTTCCATGGCCCGGTTATCGCGGCTACAGTGCAGTTCATTACAATAAAACATTCATCCAACGTCGCCCCGACCTCGGATCGGCGAGCAGGAAAGCCGTGTCTGGAAAGCCGTGTCTTGACGATTTCCGTGGCCAGCACGATACTCGGAGAACCGACCAGGTGTGGCGGATGTTCGAGTAACAACCTGGGGTGGTCCAAGATCGGTCAAACGAACCTAAGTCGAACCAGCTCGTGCAACCCTTGCACGAGCGGTTTGAGTATGATCGTGCCTGACGGGTGGTCGCCCGATCGTTCCGCCGGGCCGGAGCCTCATTTCGCCATCACGGCCTGTCGTGCCTTTCGGCCAAACAACAAGAGTACTGAATTTTCACGTGCTGGTCGTGCCGTGGCCGGGCTGCTCGGCGAACTGAAGGGGTAAACGAAGATGGCTTCTTATTCGATCGGGTCCGGAGTGACCAGCAGCGGCATCACGCTGAACAGCGGCGAATTCCTGAGCGTTTCGTCCGGCGGGACCGTCGTCGCCACGACGGCCGGCAGTGGCAGCTACGCGTTTGTGTCCGCCGGCGGCACGGCCCGAGGTACCGTTTTGAACGGCGGCTCGGAGTACGATCTGGCTGGCGCCACCGTCAGTGGCACAGTCGTGAACAGCGGTGGCGCCGAGTTCGCGGAGGGCACCGCCAGCGGCACGGTCGTGAACGGTGGTGGCGTCCAGGCAGTGCTCGGCACGGCGCTCAATACCGTCATCAGCGGCGGCGGCTTCCAAATCGTGTCCCATGGCGTGGCGAGCGGTACGTTGGTGCTTAGCGGGAGCGTCCAGACCGTCCATGGCAGCGCCGCCGCTACCGTCGTCAGCGGCGGCGGCACCGAGGTCGTGTCCGTCGGCGGCGTGGCCAGTGGCACCGTCGTGAGCAGTGGTGCGTTCCTGGTCGTCTCCAGCGGCGGCATGGCCAGCGGCGCGACCGTGGACGCCGGCGGGTTCCTGGTGGTCCTGTCGGGCGGCCTGGCGAGCGGCACGATCAACGCCGGCGGTGAGGTCGTATCGACCGGGGTGATCGTGCTGTCGTCCAACCTCGTGGTGTTCGCCGGAAGCGGCACGGTGACCGGTGCTTCCGCTGGTTCCGGCGAATCCGAGATGGTCCTGCCGGGCGGCACCGCGATCAGCTCGCACATCGGCTCGGGGGGCTTTGAATACATCTCCTCCGGCGGCGTCGCCGAGTTCTCCGTCGTCAGCAAGTTCGGCATCGACTACGTGCAGTCCGGCGGTGTGGGCAGCGCGACCCAGGTGCTGTCCGGCGGCGCCGAGGATGTGCTGCGTGGCGGCGTCGCGAGTGGAACCATGGTGTCCGCGGGCGGCTATCAGGACGTCCTCTCCGGCGGCGTGGCGAGCAGCAGCGTCGTCAGTAGCGGCGGCTTCCAGGTTGTCTCCTCCGACGGTTCGGCGATCGCGACGACCGTCAGCGCCGGCGGTGACGAGGTCATCCTGCCGGGCGGCCTGGCCAGCGCCACGAACCAGTTGCCGGGGGGTGTGGTGGTGTCCGCCGGCGTGGTCGTCCTGTCGGGCGGCGTGGTGATTTCGGCTGGTGCCGGGACGGTCTCCGGCACTCTCGCGAACGTCGGCGAGGTGGAGTGGATCCTTCCGGGCGGCACCGCCATCGGCTCGCTCATCTCCGGTTTCGAACTCGTGTTTTCCGGCGGCACCGCCAGCGGCAGCCTGCTGAATGGATTCGGCAGCGAGACGGTGCGGTCCGGCGGCGTGGCCGACTTCACCGTCATCAGCGGCCGCGGCACGCAGACTGTCAGCAGTGGCGCGGCGGCGAACTTCGCCGAGGTAAACAGCGGCGGAACGCAGTTCATCGCCGGTGGCGGCGTGGCGAGCGGCACCGTCATCGGCGCGGGCGGCACCGCGGAAGTCTTCATCAGTCGCAAGACCACCAGCACGGTCGTCGGCACCGGAGGCACCGAAACGCTGTTTGGCACCGCGCTCGGCACCGTCCTGAGCGGTGGCACCGAACGCGTTCAGTTCGGTGGTGTGGCGAGCGGTGTCATCGTCAGTAGCGGCGGCGCCCAGAATATCAGCTTGAGCGGTCTGGCCACCGGCACCGTGGTTACCGCCGGCGGGCTGGAGGTCATCCTCGCCGGCGGCACGGCCAGTGGGACGACCCTGGCGAGCGGCGGTGCCGCCATCGTCTCCAGCGGCGGCCTGGCCATCGGCACCACGGTCAGCGGCGGAGCGTTGCTGGCGGTTCTGCCTGGCGGAACGGCGAGTGGAACGCAGTTGTCAGGCGGGCAGGTCATATCGGCCGGCGTTTTCGTGGTGCCGGTCAGCGGCGTGGTCCAGGCCGGCAGCGGAACGGTCTCGGGCCTGATCGTCGGCTCGGGGTTCCAGGAGTACATCCTCTCCGGCGGCACGGCGGTCGGATCGCTGATCGGCGGCACCGAACTGGTTTATTCCGGCGGCGTCGCCAGCGGCTCGATCATCAGCGGTGGCGCCCAGAACGTGCAGTTCGGCGGCGTGGCGGTCAGCGCCGTGCTGGACGCGGGCGGCATCCAGACCTTGGCGCGCGGTGTCGCCAGCTTCACCACCGTGAACGCCGGAGGCGCCGAGCGGGTATCCACCGGCGGCATCGCCAGTGCCACGGTCCTGAACGGCGGCACCGAGACAGTGACATTCAGCGGTCTCGCCAGCGGAACGACGGTGCGCGGACCGGGCTTCGAGGTGATCTCCTACGGCGGCGTCGCGAGCGGCAGCGTGATCTCCGGCGGCGGCCTGCAATCGGTGAATTATGGCGGCACCGCCATCGGCACCACCGTGAGCAGCGGCGGCGATGAAATCCTGGCGCAGGGCACCGCCAGCGGTGCGGTGATCCTGAGCGGCGGTCTGCTCCAGGCACAGTTCGGCGCCGCGGCGAACAACACCACGGTCGGGTCCGGCGGCTACGAAGTCATTTCCGCCTTCAGCATCGCCAGCGGGACAACCGTGAGCAGCGGGGGCACACTCATCCTGCTGCCCGGAGCAACGGCAAGCAGCACGAACCCGCTCGCGGGGAGCCTGGTGGTCTCCGCCGGCGTCGTCGTATTGGCTTCCGGCAGCGTGATCACAGCGGTCAACGGAACGCTCTCGGGCGTCCAGGTCAGCGCCGGCCAGACCGAGTTCGTGCTGCCCGGGGGCACCGCCGTCAGTTCGCTGATCGTCGGCACCGCGAACATCGGCTCCGGCGGCACGGACAGCGGCTCGATCGTGGTGCGGCCGGGAAACGAGAACGTCAATACCGGCGGCACCGCGAACTCCGTCGTCGTGAGCAGCGGCGGCTTTCTGAACATCGAAGGCGGCACCGCCAACGGCACCGTGGTGAGCGCCGGTGGGGTCGAAGAACTCTACGGTGGCGTGGCGAGCGGTACGGTCGTCAGCAACGGCGGCAGTGAAAACGTGGCCGGCGGTGTCGCGAGCGGCACCATCGTCGGGCGCGGCGGATCCCAGGGCGTGTCCTACGGCTCGGCGGTCGGAGCGCTGGTGAGCGGCGGCGGCGTGGAGGTTGTTTCCTACGGTGGCGTCGCTGACGACACGACGGTGGAAAGCGGTGGCGCGCAGTTCGTCTCCGCGCTTGGCGCGGTCAGCGGTACCGTGGTCAGCGGTGGCGGCTTCGAGGTCGTGTTCAACGGCGGCATCGCCAGCGGCACGACGGTGAGCAGCGGCGGCACGCTGGTCATTCTTCCGGGCGCGCAGGTGAGCGGAACGGTTCCGCTCGCCGGTAGCCACATCATCTCCGCCAACGTGCTCGTGCTTTCATCCAACGCGGTGGTGTCAGCGGTCAGCGGCACCGTGTCGGGCGATGTGATCGCCCAGGGAGAGACGGAGTACGTATTGGCGCGTGGCATCGCGGTCAGCTCGCTGATCCGCAATGTCGGTACCGAAGAGGTCATGTCCGGCGGCGTGGCCAATTTCACGGTCGTGAGCAAAGGCGGCCGGCAGGACGTGACCAACGGCGGCGCGGCCCGCTTCGCGGTGGTGAGTGCCGGCGGCTATCAGGTGTTGTCAGCCGGCGGCACCGCGACCGGCACGACCGCGGCGGCCGGCGGCACTGAGAACGTCAGCTACAGCGGCGTCGCGATCGGGACCAAAGTCGCCAACAACGGCACAGTGGCGATCAACAACCTTGGCGTCGCCAACCTCACGGTGGTGAGCAGCGGGGGCGCGGAAATGGTCAGCGCCGGCGGCATCGCGAGCGCGACGACCATTCTGTCCGGCGGCTTCGAACTCATCTCGGCCGGCGGCACCGCGCTCGCGACGACGGTCCAGAACGGCGGGTTCCTGGTGCTGTTCCAGGGCGCCAGTGCTTCCGGCACCATCGTGCAGCCCGGCGGCTCGGTCCTCAGCACCGGCGTCGTCCTGGTCGGCCAGATCACCTCCGCCTGGGCGACCACCGCTAATAACGTGACGGCCGGTGACCTCTCGACGCTTGACGTGTTGCAAGGCGGAACCGCGATCAGCGCCTCCATCGGGTTGTTCGCGAGCGCGACCATCTTTTCCGGAGGTTCCGCCGCCGAAACAACGCTCAACGCGCTGGCCAACATGACGGTGATGTCCGGTGGATCGGCCACCGACGTCACGTTCGTCAGCAACTTCGGCGCACTCAATGTCGCGGCCGGGGCGGCGTTGCAGGGTTTGATCGGCCTGGATGCCGATCTGGTAACGATCAACATCAACGGCAGCGTGATGCCGACCGCTGTCATCAGCGGTTTCAATGCCTCCGACGACATCAGCCTGGTAAACATCCCCTACGTCGCGGGCGCTACCGCCACGTACAACGCCGGCGCGGTGACCGTCTCCGAAGGCGGCCAGAGTTACGCTTTGAATTTCGCCCCGTCGCCGGCTTATTCCGCCGGGACGTTCTTTGTGTCCTCCGGCTTTGGCGGTACCGATATCGGCTTCCTGGGTTCGGGCAGTTTCATCGTCTCGGGCGGGCAGACGAGCCAGGGTCTGGCGATCGCGGGAAATGAGTTCCTCGGAGTGAACTCCGGCGGGACGGTCAGTGCGTCTACCCTGAGTGGCACTCAGCCGTTCCTGACCTATCAGCCTTCAATCCTCAACGGCGGCACGCTGCATTTCGTTACCGGTTCGGGCGCTGTCGCGTTGGAGCGGAACTCCGGCACCGACATCGGCAACCAGGTTCAGTTTGGCGGCAATCTGCTCAACGTCGGGCAAGTCCAGAACGCGACCGTCACCAGCGGCGGTTTCCTGTTTACCCTGGAAGGCACCGTGAACAACGCCGTGGTGTCGGCGAACGGGATCGAACTGGTCGCGTTCTTCGGGGCGGCGACCGGGACCGTGCTCGACGGTGGCCTTGAAGGTCTGGCCGCCTACGGCACCGCCAGCGGGACAGTAGTGAACAGCGGCGGCGAGCAGGTCGTCGGCGGCCAGGTCGACCTCGGCGGCGGCGATATCCTGCCGCTGCCATACGGCACCGCCGACTCCACGGTGGTCAATTCCGGTGGGCTGCAGTTCGTCAACGCCCTGAGCGATGCCGAGTCGACACGCATCAATGCCGGTGGCGAAATGATCGTCAACTCCGCCGGCACGGCGGGCAACCCGGTCATTGGTGGCGGCGGCACACTGGTTCTGAACAGTTTCGCGGTGGTCAGCGGCGGCATCGTGCTCGGGGGCGCCGGGGCGGTGCTGGACATCGGCGGAACGTCGATGCCGACCGCGACCATCTCGGGTTTCACCGACGGAAACTTCATCGATTTGATGAACGTCGCCGCGGCGGGCGCGTCGGCGACGATCGACACCTCGTCCGACGTGCTGACGATCTCAGCGGGCGGCTCCACTTATCCGCTGGCGCTCGCCGGAGGCTATGCCGGCGCGATATTCAACGTCACCAGCGCTGGACCCGGTGCCAGTATCGTCACGGTGTCCGGCGCGGGCATCCCGTGCTTCACCGCGGGTACGCGGATCGCCACGGAGTCCGGCGAGGTCGCGGTCGAGGCGCTGCGAGAGGGCGACCGCGTGGTGCTACGCGACGGACGGATCGCACCGATCGTCTGGGTCGGCCATCGTCGCGTGGACTGCGCCCACCACCCGCGCGCGGATCAGGTCTGGCCGGTCCGCGTTGCCGCCGGCGCCTTCGGCTCAGGACTGCCGCACAGCGACCTGAGACTGTCGCCGGACGACGCGGTTTATGTCGATGGTGTTTTGATTCCGGTGAAACGTCTGGTCAACGGAACCTCAATTGCCGTCGAGCCGGTGGATGTCGTCGTTTATTACCATATCGAACTGGCCGCACACGAGATCATGTTGGCGCAGGCGCTGCCGGTGGAGTCCTATCTGGATACGGGGGATCGGCGTGCCTTCGACAATGGCGGCACGACGGTGATGCTGCATCCGGATTTCTCAACGCGGATGTGGGAGGCGATGGGCTGCGCGCCGCTCGTCGTGACCGGACCCAAACTCGCAGCCGCGCGCCGACGCGTGAACGCGTTGGCGAACGACCTGCCGCGGCAGACCGCTCGACGCGTGAGGCGTTGATCCGTCGGCGCGCGCGCTTATGTCGTGAATTTCGACCGCGGCGGATCGCGCGAGATCAGGCTTTCGACAGCGTCCAGTTATAGACGCGCTGTAGCGTGTCACCCATGAGCGCGGCCCGGTCGCTGTCGGACAGGCGATCGGTGACGCGAAAAGCGTCAACACCCTGTTTGAATGTCAACACTCCGACCGCCCGGGTCCAATCGGTGCCCCACATGCAGCGATCGAAGCCAAACGCGTCAAAAATCCGAAACAGCGGATCCCAGATGTCTTTGTAGGGGAAGGGTTCGTGCGACAGCGTGCAGGCGCCCGAGATCTTCACCACGATGTTGTCGTGGGCCGCCAGCGCCAGCAGCTTTGGAAGCTCGGCCCATGGCTGCGCGGGGGCTGGCGGTTTTTGCGGCTGGCGCAGCCCGAGATGGTCGATAACCAGTTTGGTGTTGCGGTTTCGCGCCGCGAGTTGACCCGCCTGCTCAAGGCGTCCCGTGCACATGAGGTTGACTGGCAACGAATGCCGCGCCGCGGCGGCCAGGACTCGGTTCAGGCCTGGGTCGGCGGGGTCGGTCGAGACGCCTTCTCGCATCATGATCCGGATACCGACCGTCCCCTTCGTGGCAGCCCAGTCGGCGATCGTATCGGCCACGCCGGGGTCGTTCGCGTCGACCGGTTTGATCAACCGGAATCTGTTGGGATGCGCATTGTAAACGGCGATGGCGTAGCTGGCGTCATAGCGGTACATCGTGAACGGCGAGACCAGCAGGGCGCCGTCGACACCGACGGCGTCCATGGCGGCCACCATGTCGTCGCCGGTGACCTCTGGCGGGCCATGGAGAACGGCAGCCCATGGGCGGCCCGGGTGATCGCGTTCGTAGGCGTGAACCTGGACGTCGATTGTTGGCATGGCTTCCGATCCTCCACCCGATCGATTCTGATCAGGAACGATGTGTCCCGCCTGGTTGGTGCGGGTTCGAGACGGTACGCAGCATGGTCCTCGTATTCAAGTGTAGCACCGGCGATCACAGACCGGCTGGTGCCTCCTGTCCGGCCACCCGTTCATAGGCTGCCCTGGTCGCATCGGAAACCTTATGGGTGTCTTCTCTGAGATTGCGTGGCGTGATCGCGATAAACGCGATTTCCCAATCTTTTGGGGCCGGCTTTCCCACCTTCGGCAAGAACGCATGCGGCGCGTTTGGTGAGTTGTGGAAATGATCGCCGCCGGTCACTGGTGTGAGAATGGGTTGTGCATTCTGCCCTTCGGAATACGCATCCGCTTCACCAACGACGTACATGGGAAACTGATCGGTTCGGCTCCTCGGATGTCTGTGCAACTCGACTTGTTTCAGGAAAACACAAGCAACCGATCGTCCGTGACGATTTCGGCCATTTCGCCAGAAACCGTCTCCCGCTAAATCCATGGGCGTTGGGAGTTGGTGTTCCCTCCCGCCGAGCACTGCTCGCAGGGTTTCTCTTGGATTGAATTCATTTTCCCGCCCGGAGAAAGCGGCTCGCGCCGTGCTGAAGTCTTGGTATACAGCTTTCACCCACGCCAGCTCGTCATCAGCCAGTTCATGATCCAATAACGAGATATCTGATACGTCAGCCACTGACTTCTCCTTTGATTTTCTTACCGATCGTGGACAGGAATCACCTACCACTGACCGGAATACCCGGCAAGACTACGAAGCCTGACGCCGCGTCTGCGTCCAGCCGACATAAAGCCCGGAGGCAATGACGATCGCGGCGCCCAGCCAGGTCAGCGCGTCCGGCAAATCGCTGAACAGCAGATAGCCAACCAGCACGGAGCCGAGCATCTGCACGTATTGAAACGGCGTTACGATATTCGCCGGAGCAAATCCCAGCGACAGCGCGACGAAGTAGTGACTGATCGCGCCCAGTACGCCAAGACTGCAGAACAGCACGACATGACCCAGGCTCGACGGCGTTCGCCACACGAAGGGCAGCACCAGCAGCATGCCAAAGGCTCCGACGATGGAACTGTAGATCGCCGATGTTTCCGGTGCCTCGGTATCGGCGATCTCTCGCGTGAAGATCTGATAAAATCCATTCATCAGCGCACTGAAGATGACGAACAGCGCGGCCCAATGGAACACCTCGGACCCTGGGCGGATGATGATGAGCACACCCAGGAATCCGATCAGCACGGCGACCACTCTCCCCTGGCTGGTTCGTTCCCCCAGCATCGGCCACGCCAGCGCGGCGACCATCAGCGGTCCGGTCATGTTGATCGAGGCAGCCTTGCCGATCGGGATGAAGGTGATCGCGAAGAAGTAGCTCAGATTCGAAATGAACAGGCAGGAGGAGCGTAACATATGCCGGCCCAAACGCCGCGTGCGCAGCATGCGCAATCCGAACCGCGGCACGAACGTTGCCAGCATGAACAGGACATGCCCGAAGGCGCGAGCCCAGGAGACTTGCAGGGAACTGTAGTGCTCGCCGAGCAACTTGGCGAAACCGTTCATCAATGGCGAGGTGAGGCCGGACAGACAGATGAACAGCACGCCCAGTAGCAGGTTGCGGTCCCATTGGCGCCGCGCCGGGTAGGACATCGTCGTTTATTTCTCCCCCCGAGGCATGTTCCACCGCGTCAGAAGGTCGCGCGGAAGTCTTCAATTACACAAACTGTACCACGTTCTCGCAACCGATGATGTGGCGGCCCACCATTTCGATCAGCGGCAGCATCGCCTGCATATGCTGACTGGCACTCATTGCATCACGGAAGCGGCGTTCGAACGGCGCGGAATCCATGATCGCCGCGGTGCCCGCGCCGCGGTAGCACGCGATGGAGACATCGGTCGCCTCGTTCATGCCATAGGTCGTGGCGAGCCGGAGGCGCATCCGCGTGTCCACATCCAGATCGCCTTTCACCGCGGCGTCATAAGTTTGGCACACCGCCTCATGCAGGAAGGCGCGGGCGGCGGACAGTTTCGCCTCCAGCAAGCCGATTTCCCGTTGTATCGCGTGGTTGTCGGCCATGGCGCTGATTGACGCCCGGCTGCGCCGGCTACGCGCGAGCGTGGTGTAGGTCTCCAGCATACGCCGCGCCAGGCCGAGCGTCACGCCGCAGAAACCCATCGCATAGAGCGGGGTGGAGTGGATGGCATAGAGCGGCCCGCTCTCCCGTCGTTCCTCGGGTGCTTCACGATGCGGGGCGTGCTCGTCCGCCACGAACAGGTCGTTGACCGAGTAAGTATCGCTGCCAGTGCCACGCAGACCGAGGACGTGCCAGTCGTCGACGATCGTGGCTTTCTCGCGAAGGAACAGGAAGCTGCGCACGTCTGGAGTGCCGTAGCGGATGTGTGGCGTGCCATCGGGGTTCTGCACGGCGCCGTGGGCGCCGATCCAGGTGGTGTGACGGCTGCCGCTCGCGAAGCTCCAGGTGCCGGTCAGGCGGTAGCCGCCGTCCACGCGGATGGCCTTGCTGTTGCTGGTAATGGCGCCCCAGGCGAGCCCGGCGCGCCGACCATCGAAGACGGAGACGGCGGCGTTGTGCGGCATGGCGGCGGCGGACGTCGCGGAGGAGACGTTGGACTGGTTGACGAACCAGCCGGTGCTGGCGTCGGCCCAGGCGACGGCCTCGGTTGTCTTGCAGAACTCCAGTGGGTGGATTTCCTGACCTCCCAGGGACCTGGGCAGCAGCAGGCGCAGCAGGTCCTGATCGACGAGGGCGTCAACGACCTCTGGGGTCAGTTCGCGGCGGCGGTCGATCTCGGGGCCATGGGCGTCCAGCAGTGGATGCAGTGCGTGGGCACGGTCGGGGGCGCTGGTAAGTGGTGCTGACTGGACGGTGTCCATGAAGGCTTCCTTGGTGGCCGGGTCCGGTGAGCAATAGGGGCGGCGTTGGAACGGCGTCAATCTGCTGGCCGGTGCGGTCATGCGGGTGGGCTTTACCGGTCCGTGGCGGCGCGGTATTCGTTATGGAACGATAATATTATTCCGCTTGAATATCATGCGAAGCGCCGTTATCCACGCATGACCTGGACCCGCGTCCGATCTTCATCAATACGATGGTCCGGTCGAGTCGGGCCATGACGTGGAGGGCAAAAGTCAGACTTAATGCGAAGTGATATGCGACCTCCTACGTCACGGTGATCGCTCCGGTAACCAGCGCACCGGTGGTGACCCCGCCGGAACCTTGCGCCAGCATCCACAGATAGAATGTCGCCGCTGTCGCCGGCGCGTTGAACCACTGGCCCCATCCATTGGTTTGCCCATCGGCGCCGGCCGCGATCAGGCCCGTGGTCGGGATCGTCGAGTTGCTCGCCGACCAGGCGAAAGATGCCCCGGTCACCGCGGTTGGCGCGGCGGCCGCGGTCAACTGAGCACCGCCATTGGGCGCAACGCCGGTACTATGAACCTGCGTGGTCGCGGCGATCCAGGCGCCCTGCGCAACCGTGGCACCCCAGGTTGTCCCCGTGGTGACGGCTGACCACGCCCCTGGGCTTGCCGCGGCGTTGGTCGCCCGCACTTCCACGTCGACCGCGGTCGCACCGGTCAGGCCGGCGAGAGTGTACGGACTCGCCACTCCCGTTACCACCGTCCAGGTGCCGGCACCCGTCGGACTGGAGCGCACATTGTAACCCGTGGCGGCGCCGTGCGTGCCATCGACCCCTGGAGCACTCCAGGTGACGGTCAGCTTCGTGTTCGTGCCATCCGGCGGTGGCGCGACGCTCGCGATCGCCGGCGCGTTCGGCGCGAAAGGCCCCGCCGCCGCCGTGGTGCGCGTGCTGGTGGCCGACCATGCGCTCGTGCCGGCGGTGTTCGAGCACTGGAGTTGAACGTCGATCGCCGCGCCGGCGGTCAGGCCCGACAGGTCGTATGGGCTCGTGACACCTGACACCACCGTCCAGGTGGCGGCGCCTGACGGGCTGGATCGCAGGGCGAACGCGGTGGCGGCGCCGTGCGAGCCGTCGATCGCCGGGGCTGTCCAGGTCACGGTCAGGTGGCTGCCGGTGCCTTGCGCGAGCGATACGGCGCCCGGCGTGTTGGGTATGAACAGTGTGGGCGGTGTCGCGATCGCCGCCGGTACCGGCGGCTCGGCGGCTTGGCCGTGCCCCGGACGTACCCACCTTGTCTGTGGCGCGGGTGAGCTTGGCTGCCCGAGGGCGTGGACCGCGGTCATGTGCCGGCTTATCTGCTGGGCTGGCTGCCGTGGCGTGTCGGATTTTGGCATTCTTGTGCGGCTCCTGTTGGCGCCGCGTGGATATGGGAAGCCCGCCGCCGTTATCCAGATGTTAGATGTACTAATGTACGATATCGGTTTTCAACCGGATAAGGGCTAATGCCAGCATTTTCCACTAACGCGCCGGCCGCTGGCCGCCTATGCCAGCGCGAGTTCCCGGTAACCCGTCGCCGCCACCTCGTCACAGCGCGCGCGGTAGGCCGGGGCACTGCCGCTGTAGCGCGCGATGATTCGGGTCTGCTTGCCCTCCACGTTCGAGTTGATGCCGGTCATCCAAGAATTGACCTCGTTGGACAGCAGCCCCACCCCGAGCGACTTCACGTGATCGGTCCAGGACGCCACGCCCGCCGCGGTGGCCTCCACCCGCGTCAATTGATGGTCCCGCGCGTGGCGGATCAGACTTGTCACCCACTCCACATTGTATTCGATACTGCGCGGAATATTGCCCAGAGCGGTATGCGGCCCCATCAGCATCATCATGTTGGGGAAACCCTCGACCATGACGCCCAGATAAGTGCGCGGCCCGCCTTTCCATTTATCCTTCAACCGAAGCCCGTCCACGCCCCGGATATCGATCCGGTCAAAGCTGCCGGTGATGGCGTCGAAACCGGTCGCGTAAATGATGATATCGAACTCGTACTCCCGATCGCTGGTCTTGATGCCGTTCGGTGTGATCCGTTCGATCGGAGCTTCCTTGATATCCACCAGTTCGACGTTCGGCTGATTGTAGACCTCGTAATACTTCGTCTCCAAAGGCACGCGGCGGGTGCCGAAGCCGTGGTTTTTTGGGATCAGCTTCTCGGCCACCACTGGGTCCTTCACCCGCTGGCGAATCTTGCGGGCCACGAAATCGGTGATCGCGTCGTTCGCCTTCGGATTGGTCAGGATATCGCGAAAATTGCCCTGCCAGATGCCGAAGCCGGGCGAGGCATACAGCTTCTCGAAGAACGCCTCGCGCTTTTCCGGCGTCACTTCGAATGTGCCGCGCGGATCCGGCGTGTGCAGGAAACACGCGAAGGTCTCCTGGCAGCGTTTGAACATTTCCGGGTAGCCGGCCTTGATCTTCGCCATTTGCTCGGCGTCGATCCGGCTGTTGTGCAGCGGCGCGCACCAGTTCGGCGTGCGCTGGAACACGGTCAGGTGGCCGGCGGTCTTGGCGACTTCCTGGATCGTCTGCACGCCGGTGGCGCCGGTGCCGATCACGGCCACGCGCTTGCCCTCGAAGCTCACCGGCTCCTTCGGCCAGCGGGCGGTGTGGAAGGATGCGCCTTTGAAACTGTCCACCCCTTCGATGCGCGGCATCGTCGGCGCCGACAGCGGGCCAATCGCGGTGATCAGGAACCGCGTGCGAAAGCGGTCGCCGTTTTCCAGCGTCACATCCCAGCTTCGCGTCGCGTCCTGGTAGTGTGCCGCGCTGACCCGGCTGCGAAACTGGATGTCGCGGCGCAGGTCGAACTTGTCCGCGACGTGATTGAGGTAGCGCTCGGTCTCCGGCTGCGGCGCGAAATGTTCATTCCAGTTCCATTCCTCCAGCAGCTCCTTCGAAAACGAGTAGCTGTAGGAGTAGCTTTCGGAATCAAAACGAGCGCCTGGATAACGGTTCCAGTACCATGTGCCGCCGACCCCGGTGCCGGCCTCCAGCACCCGCACGCGCATGCCAAGCTCCCGCATGCGGTAGAGTTGGTAGAGCCCCGACATGCCCGCCCCAATGATGATGGCGTCGTAGTCCAATGCCGGCGCCGTGCCGGCCTGGGCCTGGGTTTCGTGCGAGGCGGTCATCTGCTGTCGCTCCTGCGTGCGGTGTCAGCGGCTTTCCCAGGGGCGGGGAAGCTACTCACCAGTAGCTTTGCCACCGACGCGGGCTTTGAGCAACGGTTGGACAGCCCGTCGGCAGGGCGGCACTCTGCCTGGCCCGCCGAGGTTCACAGACAGATGCGCGCCGCGGGCAAGGAGACGACCGTGCCCGATGTGGTGCTTCAGGATCACACCGACGATAGTCCCACGCGGGCGATCGGCGACAGTGTCAGGCGCTTTGTTGAGCAGGATTCCAGCTGCCGCCACGCCGGCATAACGGCCGGCGTCAACCGACCGTCAGGGAGCCGAAACGAATGAAACGAAGAACACTTTTACAAGCGTCCGCGGCGGCCGCGCTGCCAACCTCCTTCGCTATCGCCCAACCGGCGAACACCCGCACATTGCGGTTCATTCCGCAGGCGAACCTCACGCTACTCGACCCGATCTTCACCACCGCTCAGCCTACGGTGAATCACGGTTGGGCCATTTATGACCTGCTGTTTGGCGTCAACGCGAAGCTGGAGCCGAAGCCGCAAATGGCCGAGGGCTACACGGTGTCCGACGATGGCAGGACCTATTTGATCAAATTGCGTGAGGGCCTGAAATTCCATAACGGCGAACCGGTGCGGGCACAGGATTGCGCGCCCAGTTTGAAGCGTTGGGCGGCGAGGGAGACGATTGGGCAGACTGTGTGGCAATATGTCGATGCATGCACCGCGCCAGACGACCGCACCCTGAAGATCACCCTTAAGCGGCCAATCTCGATCTTTATCGAGGCGATTGCCCGCGGCGGCGCATCGGTCGCCTTCATGATGCCCGAGCATGTCGCCAACACCGATCCGTTC
This sequence comes from uncultured Acetobacteraceae bacterium, assembly GCA_937902425.1. Lineage (GTDB taxonomy): Bacteria > Pseudomonadota > Alphaproteobacteria > Acetobacterales > Acetobacteraceae > Rhodopila. Next base: position 20,999 of record CALFNB010000074.1, read on the forward strand.
AAGCAGATCAACGACACGACCGGATCCGGACCGTATAAGTTTCTGCCCAATGAATTCGTGCCCGGCGCGCATGCCGCCTATGCCCGCAATCCCGACTATGTGCCGCGCCAGGAGCCGGCGGAGTGGATGGTCGGCGGCAAGGTCGCGCATTTCGATCGGATCGAATGGCGGGTCATTCCGGACTCCGGCACCGCGGCGGCGGCTCTGCAGGCCGGCGAGGTGGACTGGTACGAAATGGTGGAGCCCGACCTCGTGCCGTTGTTGCGGCGCAATCCCGATATCACCATCGGCTCACACAATCCAACGGGCTATAATGGTGTGCTGCGCTTCAACCATCTGCATCCGCCGTTCGACAATGTCGCGGTGCGCCGTGCCGTGATGATGGGGATCAATCAGACCGATTACATGGCGTCGGTCACCGGCGGCGACACGAGCGCGTACCTGACCTGCAAGTCGATGTTTCCTTGCGGCAGCCACTACGGCCAGGAGGTCGGCGCCGAGGCGATGCGGGGCGATGTCGAGAAGGCCAAGGCGATGCTTGCCGCGTCCGGTTACAAGGGCGAGAAGGCGGTACTGCTCAATCCGACCGACCTGACCACGGTGGGTCCTTTTGGCAACGTGACTTACGACCTGCTGCGCAAGATCGGCATGAACGTGGAGATGGTGGCGACCGACTGGGGCACCGTGGTCCAGCGCCGCGTATCACGCGAGCCGGTGGAAAAGGGCGGGTGGTCCATCCTGCACACCTGGGCGCCCTCGACCATTCGCTACACGCCCGTCGAGCATAGCCAGATCCGCGGTCTAGGCTCGACCGCCTGGTTCGGCTGGTACAAAGACGACACGATGGAGGTGCTCACACGCCGCTTCGTGGAAGCGTCGACGACGGAAGAACGCGAGGCCACGGTGCTGGAGATTCACCAGCGCGCGTTCGAGATGGTGCCCTGCATCCCTCTGGGCACGTTTCAGATCCGCACGGCATATCGTGCGAATCTGCAAGGCGTGATTTCGGCGACCGGTCCGTATTTCTGGAACGTCAGACGTGTCTGACAGGATCAAGTACGACGACGGGGATCTCTCGCCCACCGGACTTAAGTTGGTAGTCGGCGAAGGGCGGCCAGATTTCAACCGCTTTCGCCCACAGCCGCGTCCGTTCCTCACCGGCGGCGGTCCGTGCCCGCGCGTGCATCTTCGCGGTGCCGACCTGGATGTCGACCTCCGGATCGGCGAGGATGTTGCGGTACCAGCCGGGGTGCTCCGGCGCGCCGCCCTTCGACGCGATCACGAAATAGCTGTCGCCATCACGCCCGTAGAACAGCGGGAACAAATACCGCTGCCCCGACTTGCGGCCGGTCGTGGTCAACAGCAACGACGGGACGGCCTTCTCGGGCACGCCGGGCCGGACAATCGTGTAAATGTGACCGTCGGTGCCCCCGCTGGATAAATAGCGGTCCACATGATCCTTCATCCATTGCGGAAGGTTGGGAGCGAGGGTCGTTTCGGTCATCATCGTGTTTCCTCATGCGCCATTTTGGTGTCACAGGCCCTGGCGAACCCGCGGGAACAGTTCTTTCGCGATCATATCGATTGTCTCCACGGCCAGGCTCTCCGGCATGCCGGCCCATTCCGTGCTCATGACCAGATGATTGACGCCAAGCCGGCGGCGGATCGCCAGGATCTGTTCCGCGACCTCATCGGGAGAGCCGATCAGAAAACGATCGCCAATCAGGCTGTCGAAATCCTGACCAAGGCCGCGGTCGTCCGCCGGCATATCCTGGTGCCAGGAATGATACGCCTTGTATTTCGCGCCGAGATAAGGAGCGCACAGGCGGATCGCCTCGGCTCGGGTCTTCGCGACGAAGATCTCCCGCCGCAAGGGCAGCTCCTCCGGGAACGGCTTGCCGGCGGCATCGAGCGCGCGCCGATACAGCTCCATCTGGCGTTCGAGGGTGGTGATCTCGACCGCGGGCCCGATATACCAGCAGTCACCGAGCCGGGCGGCTCGTTCGATCGCGGGGTCGGCATTGGCGCCAATCCAGATCGGCGGATGCGGTTTTTGCAATGGTTTCGGCAGGCAGGAGGCATCGTCGAGCTCGAAATGCGCGGCTTTCATCTGGACCTTGTCCTCGGTCCATAGCCGCTTGATCGCCACGAGATTGGCCTCGAACCGGCGAACTCGCTGCGCCCGCGGCACGCCGAACGCCTTGAACTCGACATCGCGATAGCCGAGGCCGACACCCAGGATTATCTTGCCACCGGTTATCACATCGAGCGTCGCGAATTCCTCGGCGACATGCAGCGGCGACAACAGAGGCAGCAGCAGGACCCCGGCATTGAGCCGCATCCGCGGCGCCTCGGCGGCGAAACGCGCCAGCATCGGCACCAGTTGCAGCATCTGAAATGGGTAAGCACTGTAGTGAGCGGTCTTGGTGATGGAGTCGAAACCAAGCCGGTCCGCCAGCCGGACGAAGGCCAAAGTTTCCTGGAACCGGCGGGAGATATCTTCGCCTGCTTCCGCCTGGCCGCGGACAACCAGTCCGAACTGGAATTGTGCCGTCATGATTTAATCCTTCTGTTTCGACGGCTCGATCTGTTCCATCAACGCCAGACCTTCCATCGCGAGGCCGTAACCGAGCAGGTCCTGCATGCGCCTCTTCAGATACTCGGTGAACATCAGTCGCGTATAGCGCAGCAGAAGGGTCGGCTTTTGGGTCAGCGCCTCGGCATGTTCCCAGGCCCGCGCCAGGACCTTGTCACGCGGCAAAACTTCCGCCACCAGACCCAGATCCTTCGCTTCCTGGGCCGACAGCGTCTGCCCGGTGAGCAGAAAGTACCGGCCGCGGTTGAGGCCCAACAGCAGAGGCATCACGATGTGCATGCCATCGCCGGGCACCAGACCGTTCGGGAAATGCGCCGAGTCCTGGAACGCCGCCGTATCCGAAGCGAGCACGATGTCCGACAGCAACGGAATTTCGCCGTGCCGCCACGCCGGCCCGTTGATCGCCGAGATCACTGGCACCTCGATGTTCAACAGGTTCATCAGCAAAGCGCGGCCTTCCCAGTGCACGCGGTCGAACGCGTTGGCTGTCAGACCCGCGCTGATGGCGCTTTGGCCAGGGGTCGCTCGGACACCGGACCACTCATCGCCTGTCCCGGTCAGGATCACCACCCGATTGTCACGGTCGCGCGCGACGTCGGTGAACGCATCGGGCAACTCGCCGTGCGGCCCGAGGCCCCAACGCAGCGGTCCGTTATCGGTGTGAAACCGCATCTCCAGGATGCCGTTCTCCCGGCGCATGTGGATGCACGAATATTTCGTCGCGTACTCGTCGAATCGGCTCATCGCGGTGTCTCCCTCGAAAATATGGGCACCGGCGCGGCGGCGATCCTGCCGCGCCGGCTTCGGAGGATCAGGGTGCGGTGATCCGATACACCCGCGCCGCGGTGCCGCTGTAGAGAGCTTTCTTTTCGGCGGCTGACGCATTGGCCGTGATCCGCTTGAAGGCGTTCCACAGCTCGGTGTAGCCGCACGACTGCTTGTCCGGCGGGAAGTTGCTTTCGAACATGCAGCGATCAACGCCGAAGGCTTCGATGCAAGGTTCGACATACTGGCGCCACGCAGCGGCGAGGTCCTCGGACGAGGGCGGAATGTCGCGCTCGTGGAAGTCGAACCCGAAGGAGACCATGCCGATGCCGCCAAGTTTCATATTGACGTTCGGGCATTTCGCCAGTTCGGCGATATCCTTGCGCCAGCCGGCGAGAATCTCCGGTCGGCGCCCCGAATAAGGCCCGACGCCAAGCACGCCGCCGACATGGTTCAGGATGATGGTGGTGTTCGGGAACGCACGGGCGAGATCGATCGCGTCCGGTAGTTGCGGATGATACTGCCACGACTCGAAACTCAGTCCCAACGGTTCCAACCGGGCGAATCCCTCACGAAACTTCGGGTCCATCACCTGATGCAGCGCCACGGTGCGAGAGGCGAACTTGCTGATCGCCTCATGGGTGTCCCAGGCCACGCCGTGGCGGATGCCGCGCAAACGCCCGCCGGCGACCGCGATTTCGGCCTCCAGCAATTCGCGCACGCGCGCGCCGACGGTAAGGTCGCCGCCGCCCACGATCGCCTCGGCGACACGGCAAGGGCCATAATTGCCCGAGGCACTCATCGCCGCGATGCCGTTGACGAACTCGACCTCGCCCACCGGCGCCATCTCGCGTGAGCCGTCCTTGCGGTACATCGCGCGGCATTCGAGGAACACCGTCGAGACGATGTTGTGCCCGCCGCCGATATCGGCCAGCAGATTGGGCAACAGGTACTGTCCGCGATGCGGCGTGTCCCAGAAATGGTGGTGCGGATCGATGATCGGCAGATCCGGCTCCAGTGCCGCTTCGTTGGGGCGCTTCGCCAGCCATGCTTTCAGCGCGGCGTCATCGCGATAAGTGGTGCCACGAAATTCACCTTTCGAGTCTCCGGTCATTTGCATTCCCTCCTTATGATTTCTTCAGTCGGCGACCAAACGAGGTGTCAGGGGCTTGCACACACGCACACCCTGACGCCCGATCAACGTTTCGGCTTCGGCGCGCGAAGCGACGACCGCGATGCCGCGCCGTCGCACGCTGCGGTCAAGCCCGATTGATTCCGCCCATTGTACCGGGATTGGCATGTCGGCGCCCTCTTCGACCACCACCAGAGCGCCTTCCATCGGCACGTCGGGCGTCTGATCGATACCGGAGAGCACATTCCGGTGCCAGTTGTTCATCCTCTCCCGCCATTCGCCGGTGCCCTGAGGGCCGGCCTTGGCGCGGTAGGTCGCACTGCTGAACACCTCCGGACCAGTGACCTGGTGCAGGGCGACGAAGGGGGACGCGTGGGGGGCCAGCGATTCGAACCGCTGGGTTGCCTGGATGCCGGGGATGGAAATCAATTTCTTCATATGGGCAAGGTACCAGTCGTCCCATTCGGCACGGCGCGCGACGTCGATCAACGCCATTTCCACCATGTAGATCATCGCCGCGTCCTCCCGATGTATGGATTGGCTCTGGGCCGCGCCCTCGCAGTTTCCCCCACGGGCATTGTCCCTCCTTTCGGTTCCCGGCCGAATGGGTCACGTTACCCGCGATTGGGGGCGCGCGCCAATTCGCGGTGAACCCCTGTTGGCGATGAGGCCCGGAGTTCAGATCGAAATGTCATGCCGCGCGCGGCGATGGGACAATCATACAGGTTGAGATATGAACTCCGGTTATGCGCATCCTGTTAGTACTGACTGTTATCATCGTCTTCGGCGCGCTGTTGGTGATCGACACCGCGGCGCTGCTGCGTCTGGGCTTGTATTGCGTCTCCGGCGGTTGCGGTATTCCTCCAACCTGGATCGCGATCGGAGGTGGGGGACTGGCGCTCGGTGCGTGGTTGTTGGTCAGGCGGCGTCGTGCCAACGTGAAAATCGCGAGAGTTAAGCGGACCGCGCGGCCCAGACCGTCACGTGGAAAAACGGCCGCGCGAGGAAAGCCGAAACGGGCGAAACAGTAGCGTGGTTCTCAATGAAGTCCCGTTCGAGACGCGCGGTCCGGTGCATCTCCCGTGACCTTGAACAGCGCGGCGAAATCCGACCGCGATACCAGCGTGAGGCAGCGTGGGATGAAGTTGGCGAGATCTGGATCCGCTCCCGCTTCCAGCAGCAGAACGTAATCGAAATCAACCAGCGCGGGCAGCGCGAGATCCGGATCGGCCACGAGTTCGGCATGGGATGGGATGTCGTGCGCCTCGCGGGCCAGCCTCGCACAGGCGGGCCGCGAATAGATTGGCTGCTGCGCCGGATTGGCGAACAGCACCGGCCAGAATGCGCCTCGCTCGATCAGCAACAGCGCCGGCAAATGATAATCGGCGCGCAGCCCATTCGACAACCGGCGCGCGCGCGGTCCCGCGTCCCAATAAGCCGGGGCTTCTTCCTGTGAAACATTGGGGAAGTACACTTTCGCGGTTGGCGGGACGGTGGCGATGACGGCGCGCAACTCGCTGAGGTCGTGCCGATGTCCTGTCCACACCCACGCCACGACCGCCATCCGCACGGTGAACAGCACGATGCATGCCGCGGCGGTCACCCGATACGCCACATGGTGTTCCACGCGGCTTCGATCCACCGCCGCGAACACCAGGAAGCCGAGCATGACGGTAACGCGCATGTCGAGAAAACTCCCACCCATCAAATCGAACGGGAGCACGAACCAGGCGACCGGCAGCACCACGACGGCCGGCACGGCGCGTGGCGCCACGACAAGCCACCCGAATGCGACACCCAACGCGATGCCGCCATAGACGAGCACCGCGCTGATCATGTCGAGCGGGAAGACATAATTGATGAACGGGCTCGCCGCGTTCTCCAGTTTGACATGCGCCGGCGGCCACTGCATCGCGGCCGGCGCGTCGCGCGATGTCGTGAGCGTCGACAGCAGGATCGGGCCGGCCAGCATCGCCAACAATCCAGCCGAGCGGACGAGTAGCGCGTGAAAGTTCCGCATCGCGCGCAGTTCGGCGGCGCCGATCAGCACGAGGAAGAACACCAACCCCACGAAGTGGCAGAAGAACAACAGGATCGATGCCGCCATGGCGCCCGCGATGGTGGCGAGCGGCCGACGTTCCCGCCAGACCATCCAGCCGGCGGCGCATGGCATCGCCAGCCCGCGGCCGATCCGCCAGTTCAGAAATCCAAGCAGGAAGGTGCTGTTATAAGCGACGAGGCCCGAGCCAGGCGGCCAGCACGAACGCCGCCCAAACAAGGCGCGGTGCAACGTCAGCACGCCGGCCAGGTTCAGCAACAGCACGCCACCCAGCAGGCAACGGCCGGCGGCATGGATGGGAAGCAGATGCAGCAACCCAAGGCCGATCACGTCGCCGGCCAGGTTGGGGATGATGGTCCATTCCGGAGTGAAGATACGGCCGAGCACCGGATCGCCAGGACCAGCGGCCAACAGCACCAGCCGAGCCAGATGGTTCGGGTAGTCCAATACCGGCGGCACGTCGGTGATCAGCAGCGGGGCCAGCGGGATGCCTGACAGCGCGGTCACTGATGCCCACCACGCCACGGGCTCGGTGCTGACACATTCAGGACCGGGACTCATGCCATCAGCCGGCTGATTCGGACCGCCGGCCGGTCCACCAGGCGCTCGAATCCCGTGGCGACGAGCAAGACAACAGCGACGAAACCGATGAAGGTGACGGCGACCGCCTCGGGCTGGGGTAACACGCCGGCCAAAGGAATGAACCCGGCACAGGCAAGGGTGAACATGATCGGAAAGTGCGACAGATAAATGCTGAACGACAGCCGGCCGAGCTGGCGGCATGACGACAGCGACCGCTGCGCGAACGGGTTGAGCAGCACGCCCACGAACAGAGCCACCGCGGCGCACTGACTCTGGAATTGAAACAGGTTCGGCGCGGCGACCGGTGCGAACCGGGCGATCGCGACGCGCGCGGCTTCCAGTACGGTCCAGTCCTTGATGGCGCTCATGGTCAGGCCCAGTACGATCAGGGCAGCACCGATCGCCGGTCTGGGAGGGTTTCCCAACCAGGTCGCGCAAAGATGGCCGATGACGAACAAGAACATCGGGTGTGTGCCAAACAGGATGGCGCACATGATCACGGCGGCCGCGTGTGCTCGCGGCGACCTCGCGCGCAGCATCACAAGCGCAAGCAACAGCAGCGATCCATATAGTTCCAGATGCAACGACCAGGACGGCGCGTTGAGCGCGTGCTCCAGCAACGGAAGCCGGCCGGCGATCGGCGCGAACAGTGTGTATTCGCGGTACCCCAGAATGAGGCTGTCGAGGGTGATTTCGCGCAGCAGATGAGTCAGCGTCGTCGCACCGCTGGAGTCCATCGCCAACCAGCCTGAACCGGTTACGCGCGCGGCCATGATGTGCGCATTCGGCATCGCCGCCAGCAAGATCAGCGCGAGGACCGCGGCGGCGGTGACCGGGACACCCAGGCGAACCAGCCGCTTCAGGGCCTGGCGCGGCCATGCGCCGCCTCGCGCGAACGACGGCGTGAGCACCGCGCCGCTGATCAGGAAGAAGACATAAACCGCCGTGTGCCCATCCCACAGCACATGCAGCGGCGCGACGGCGTGCTCCGCGGTGTCGGGCAGGAAGCCGGTGACGAAGTGCAGCAGTACGACCTGCAGCGCGGCGATGCCTCGGAGACCTTCCAGGAACTGGACCTTGCCGGGCCTGGTCAACTCAGGGCCCAGGCGATCGATCGATGCGCATGTTGTTTCCTTCAACCCATGGCGGGTGGCGGCCCTTCGTCACCATGCCGTATTTGGCCGGCTCGTCGAAGCGGGGCGGGCCGGGATCGACTTCATCACTGTCGGGAAGCTATGAATAGCTTGGCCAAGAGACCGGATCGCCGCGCTCGCGCGGACCAAGGAGCGGCGGAATGAACGAAAAAGTGGACGTGTTGATCATCGGCTCCGGCGCTTCGGGCGCCGCGGTGGCGTGGAGCCTGGCCGAGACCAAGATGCGTATCCTGTGCCTGGAACAGGGCGATTGGATGAAACAATCGGACTACCCGAGCAACGGACGGGACTGGGAAGCGCGACTGTTCGACGATTTTTCCACCAGCCCTAATCGGCGCGGGCGGCCGACGGATTATCCCATCAACGACGACAACTCGCCGATCAAGGTGGTCAATTTCAACGGCGTTGGCGGCAGCACGATCATGTACACGGGGCACTATCCCCGGCTGCATCCGTCGGATTTCCGGGTCCGCACGCTGGATGGCGTCGCCGACGACTGGCCGATCGATTACGCGACGCTGGAGCCGTTCTTCGCCGAAAATGACCGCATGACCGGCGTCTCGGGGCTGGCTGGCGATCCGGCATATCCGCCGAAGCAGCCACCCATGCCGCCGCTGCCTTTGGGCAAGAGCGGCACACGATTCGCGCATGCGATGAACCAGCTTGGCTGGCACTGGTGGCCGTCGGACACCTCGGTCGCCACGACTGAGTATGACGGACGCGCGCCGTGCATCAATCTCGGTCATTGCACGCCGGCCTGCGCGCAAGGTGCGAAGGCGAGCACGGACATCACGTACTGGCCGCATGCGATCCGCGCCGGAGTGGAACTGCGCACGCGCTGCCGGGTGCGGGAGATCACGGTTGACGAACACGGCATGGCCTCGGGCGCGATTTATTACGACGCCGACGGGAAGGAGCAATTCCAGCCGGCCGAGGTCGTCATCATGGCCTGCAACGGCGTGGGCACGCCTCGATTGCTTCTGAATTCGGTCTCGGGGCGGTTTCCCAACGGGCTGGCCAACGCCAGCGGCCTGGTGGGCAAGAACCTGATGTTCCATCCGTATGCTCAGGTTTTCGGCTATGTGGAGGAGCCGCTGGACAGCAATCGCGGGCCGCCGCTGTGCCTGTGGAGCAAGGAGTTTTACGAGACCGATATGAGCCGCGGTTTCGTTCGGGGCTACGCATTTCAGTTTGGCCGCGGCATCGGGCCGGTCACCGAGGCGATTATCAGCGAGGCGGACGGGCGGCTGCCCTGGGGTGCGGAGCATCACAGCGCGTTTCGGCGGTTGGTCGGGCGGCGCATTGGCCTGTCGGCGATCTGCGAGGACCTGCCGGAGGAACACAACCGGGTGACAATCGATCCGGTGCTGAAGGACGGGCACGGCATTCCGGCGCCGAAGGTCGATTATACGCTCAGCGAGAATTCGTTGCGCATGATGGATCACGGTATCGCGCGGGCGAAGGAAGTGCTGGCGGCGGCGGGGGCGACGAATGTCGGTGTGCAGAGCCCGATCCTGAACGGTGGTTGGCATCTTCTGGGCACGGCACGCATGGGGACGGATCCGGAGCGGTCGGTGGTGAACGAGTGGGGACGGTGCCACGACGTTAAGAACCTGTTCATCGTCGACGGCAGCATTTTCGTGACCTCTGGCGGAGTGAACCCGACCTGCACCATCCAGGCGCTGGCGCTGTACATCGCGGACGCCATGAAGCAGCGCCTGGCGACGTTGTTCGATTGATGCGGATGCGACTTTTGTGCCGGTTGACGCCTCGCTGTTTTCGCGAGCAGAGGTGTGCCCGAGAATGATGCTGAGGGGGTATTGGAATGTATCAATCATTAAGCGGGATAGTGTGAGATGACCGTATCCAGTAAGGCGAAAGGCGATCGACCCAGAGACGCGATCGTCGACGTCCTGATCGTCGGCTCCGGCGCGTCCGGCGCCGCGGTGGCCTGGAGCCTGGCCGAGACAAAGATGAAAATCCTTTGCCTGGAGCAGGGCGATTGGATGAAACAATCCGACTTCCCAAGCAACGGACGGGACTGGGAGGCGCGGCGCTTCAGCGATTTCGACATCAGTCCGAACCGGCGGGCGCGGCCGACGGATTATCCCGTGAACGACGACAACTCGCCGATGAAGGTCGCCAACTTCAACGGGGTCGGCGGCGGCACGATCATGTTCACCGCGCATTTTCCGCGCATGCACCCGTCGGATTTTCGCGTGAAGTCGCTGGACGGCGTGGCCGATGACTGGCCGATCGATTACGCGACGCTGGAACCGTTTTTCGCCGATAACGACCGCATGATGGGGGTCTCCGGCCTCGCCGGCGATCCGGCCTGTCCGCCCAGAAATCCGCCGATGCCGCCGCTGCCGCTTGGCAAGACCGGCGCCCGTTACGCCCGCGCGATGAACAAGCTTGGCTGGCACTGGTGGCCGTCCGACTCCGCCATCGCGACGACCGAGTATGACGGACGGGCGCCATGCATAAATCTCGGACATTGCACGCCGGGGTGCGCTCAGGGTGCGAAGGCGAGCACGGATATCACGTATTGGCCGCATGCGATCCGGGCCGGGGTCGAGTTGCGGCCGCGTTGCCGGGTGCGAGAAATCACCACCAATGAACACGGCATGGCCTCGGGGGCAATTTATTACGATGCCGATGGGATCGAGCGGTTTCAGCCGGCGGAGGTGGTCATTCTGGCCTGCAACGGCATCGGCACGCCGCGGCTGCTGCTCAATTCGGCATCGTCTCGGTTTTCCAATGGGTTGGCGAATTCCAGTGGTTTGGTAGGCAAGAACCTGATGTTGCATCCATGGCCGCAGGTCGGCGGTTACGTCGATGAGCGGGTGGACGGCGATCACGCGCCCATGCTGAGCCTGTGGAGCAAGGAATTCTACGAGACCGACCCGGCGCGCGATTTCGTCCGCGGCTACACGCTGCAGTTCGCTCGCGGCGGCGGCGTGGTCAGCGAGGCCATCGATAGCGAGGCCGGCGGGCGTTTGCCCTGGGGTGCCGGCCATCACCGGGTTTATCGCCAATTGTTTCACAAGCGCCTGCGGATCGGGATCGCCTGCGAGGACCTGCCGGAGGAACACAACCGGGTCACTCTCGATCCGGTGCTGAAGGACAACCATGGCATTCCGGCGCCGAAGATCGATTACGCGATCAGCGAGAACACGCGGCGAATGATGGAGCATGGGATCGCTCGGGCGTCTGAAATATTGACCGCGGCGAGGGCGACGAACCTGTTTACGTCGCGGACGGTGCTGAACAGTCCAGGGCATTTGCTGGGGACGGCGCGGATGGGTAACGATCCGGAACGGTCCGTGGTGAATGCGTGGGGGCGGTGTCACGATGTGAAGAACCTGTTCATCGTCGATGGCAGCATCTGGGTCACGTCGGGTGGGGTAAACCCGACCTCGACCATTCAGGCGCTGGCGCTTTATATCGCCGACAGTATGAAGCGGCGGCTGGCAACCTTGTTCGATTGAGGTGTGGGAATGAACGAGCTTACACCGGCGGAAAGCCGGGACCTGCGTTGCATCGCCGGAATGATGATCCCGGCGTCCGCCGAGTTCGACGTGCCGGGGGCCGATGATGCTGTTATTTTCGCCGACATCGTCGGAACGATGGGCCGCGATCTGGCGCATGTGCGGGAGGCCTTGGGCGCGCTGGCCGCACTGGCCGGAGGTGCGATCACCGACCTGGATACGGCGCGGCGAGAGGCCGTGGTGCTGGCGTTCCGGGAGCGCGGAGGGGTGGCGGCGGCGACGCTGTCTCGAGTGATCCTGCAATGCTACTACCGGGACGACCGGGTGGTGCGATCCCTGGGTCTGGAGCCGCGGGCGCCATTCCCGAAGGGGCATACGCTGGAGCAGGGGGATTGGTCGCTGCTCGACCTGGTGCGTAAGCGGCCGAAGATGT
>CALFNB010000075.1 GCA_937902425.1 uncultured Acetobacteraceae bacterium
GGACGAGGGGAGCCAGTTGATCGCCGCGCTGACCGATGCGCGGCCGGGCATGCGCGTGGTCGATTGGTGCGCCGGAGCGGGCGGCAAGACGCTGGCGCTGGCGGCGATGATGGGCAACCGGGGGCAGATCGTGGCGTGCGACGTGTCAGCGTCCCGGTTGGATGGCGCGGTGCGGCGGTTGCGCCGGGCGGGCGCGAACAACGTCGAACGGCACCTGATGGTGGCCGGCGACAAGTGGGCGAAACGGCGAGCGGGTGCGTTCGATCGTGTTCTGGTCGACGCACCTTGCACCGGGACCGGAACGTGGCGGCGTAATCCTGACGCACGGCATCGGCTGTCGGAACAAGACCTCTTGGAATTGACTCGGAAACAGTCCAGCATCCTTGACGCCGCGCGGCCGCTGGTCCGCGTGGGCGGTCGTTTGGTTTATGCGACGTGCTCCCTGCTGCAAGAGGAGAATGAGGGGCAGGTGTCCGCTTTTCTGCTTCGCCATCCGGAGTTCGTGCTGGTGCCGCTGGCCCAGGTCGTGTGTTCGACACCGTGGCCGTTCGACGGGGCGGGTGCGTTTTCTGGCGAGACGTTGTCGCTGACGCCGGCCCAGAATGGGACCGACGGATTTTTCGCGGCGGTGCTGGAGCGGCGTAGTTGATCGCGATCCGCAAAGCGCGGCCCGCTGACGCGGTGGCGATCGCCGCGGTGCATGTCGCGGCATGGCGGAATACCTATCCGGGGATTTTGCCTGACACGTATCTGGCGAAATTGTCGGTATCGCGTCAGGCAGTTTACTACGACCAGGCGATCCGGAGCGGGACTGGCGTGATGGTGGCGATCGCCTCCGGGGTCGACGTGGCGCCGGGCAGCGCGGCGCGCATCATTGGCTTCACCACCGCCGGGCGAGCGCGGCGCGGCGAGGTCAGCGGCCGCTCTTTGGGCGAAGGCGAGGTTGAAACCCTGTACGTCCTCGATGACTGGCGCGAGCGCGGTGTCGGCCGCCGCCTGTTGCGCGCCGCCGCTGGGCACCTGGCCGAGGCGGGGTGCAAGTCGGCGTTCCTGTGGGTGCTGCGTGATAACCCCAGCCGGTGGTTCTACGAACGGCTCGGCGGCCGGTCGGTGGCCGAGGCAGTCGTCCAGGTCGCCGGACAGGGCGTGGTGCAGACCGCGTTTGTCTGGGACCCGATCGAGCGGTTGCTGGCGGCGTCGCCGCAGAGTTCGTAGCGAGCGCTCCGATCCGGTCGAGGCAGCACCAGGCATTTATCGCCAGGGGTCGGCTCGTCCGGGCCATCTGATCCAACACCGTGTGGACGGATCGGGCAGCCGGCGGCGGGTGTCAGACGGGTCGTTGCGGTCGGCCGTGGAAATGTCCTGTTTGGTTGGCCGGCACGCCCGCGTTTCGGGACGATCTTCAGACGCATGCGGAGTGAACGTGGCGGAGCAGATTCCCGGAGCGGCTGGGTGTGGGGTCTCAAATGGCAATGGGGTAAAGTTTTAAATTTATGTGTGCCAACCCGAGACGCCGCGACCATTGAGGCAATCATCGCGCGGACTTTTTTAGTTGCGCAATAATTTCCGCAATGACTCAAGCCGGTCCGCGTCTCGCGCGGGCTTATCCCAACGGATGCGTGCGATGCGAGGGAAGCGCATGGCGACGCCGGACTTGTGCCGTGTTGACTGATTAAGCCCCTCGAACGCGATTTCCAGAACCAGGCCCTCGTCCTTGTTGGCATTCACCTCCCGTACCGGCCCAAAGCGGCTCACCGTATGATTGCGCACCCAGCGATCGAGCAGCAGCAACTCCGCATCCGTGAAGCCGAAATAAGCCTTACCCACCGGGACCAGTTCGTCCGTGCCATCATTCTCACGCCACACGCCAAAGGTGAAATCCGAATAAAATGAGGAGCGCTTGCCGTGACCGCGTTGCGCGTACATCAATACGGCGTCGATATTGAATGGATCGCGCTTCCATTTCCACCACGGCCCTTTCGGCCGGCCGCCGATATAAATGGAGTCGCGCCGCTTCAGCATCACGCCTTCGATCGCGTCGGCATCAAGACCCGCGCCGGCATTTTCCGGACTGGCTCGCGCGGCGGCGAGCGACTGCCAGCTATCGAACGCCACCAGCGGCGAGAGATCGATCCGGCCGCCGCGGTAGCGCGCGAGCAACGCCTCCAAACGCGGTCGGCGTTCATCGAAGGACAGCGGGCGCAAATCCTCGCCGTTTTCCATCAGCAGGTCGTAAGCACGGATGTGCAGTGGATATTCCGCGATCAACTTCGCCGACACCGTCTTGCGATTGAGCCGCTGCTGCAACACGCTGAACGGCTGTACCAGTCCATCGCGCACCACCAGCAATTCGCCGTCGATCGTCACGTTATCGAATTCGGCGCCGGCCAGCGCATCAACCATGTCCGGAAACGCGGTCGAGACGTCCTCGCCGGTGCGCGAATAAAGCCGCGTCACGCGTTGACCGTGTTCGTCGAGGCCAGTAACCGCCTGCACGCGCACGCCGTCCCATTTCCACTCGGCGCGGAAATCCCTTGGATCGAGGCCGAGGAAATCGACGTCATCGATCGCATGCGCCAGCATCGGCGTATGGAATGGGGCGGGATCGGTCGTCCGTGGGCGGTCAGAGCGACCTTCAACCCAGGCGAACAGATCGAGGTACGGCGGCTGCAATCCGTGCCAGACTTCCTCGACCTCATTCGCCGGCATATTCCCGAATTCGGCGACGGCGTTTTTGGCGAGCCGCGCCGAAACCCCGATCCGTAGCGCGCCCGTGATCAGTTTCAGCAAAGCCCAGCGGCCGGTCTCGTCGAGAGCGTCGAGCCAGATGGAGAGTTGCGCGGGCAGATCGATCTTGCGCGTCTTATGCAACGTCTCGACGATGGCGCCGAGACCAAGGGGGTTAGCATCGGGGGAAGTCTCGGGGTGCGGCCACATCAGTGCCACCGTCTCCGATAAATCACCAACATAATCGTAACTCATGGCGAACAATACCGGATCGACGCGTTCCGCGATCAGCGCGCGGACCAGCGCCGGCTTCGCATGGGCGAACGTCAGCTCTCCGGTCATGGCGGCGAGCGCGAAGCCGCGATCGGGATCGGCCGCAGTGCGGAAATAATCGATGATCAGACGCGACTTATTGTCGCGGGACGGCTCATACGCCAGGCGGTCGAGTAATTCGGCGAAGCGGTTCACGCGGCTGGCTCCGCTTCGGTGTCATCCTCCTCGCCATATCCTATCAGATGCAGCGGGCGGGCATGCAATCCACGTTGAGTCGCCCAATGCACCAGTGCGTCCTCGGCACCGTGCGTGATCCAGACTTCCTGACAGCGCGTATCCAGAATGGTCGCGCATAATTCGTCCCAGTCGGCATGGTCGGAAATCACCAGCGGCAATTGCACGCCGCCCTGTCGCGCGCGGGCGCGAATGCGCATCCAGCCGGAGGCGAACGCCACCACCGGATCGGAGAAGCCGCGGGCCCACAGGTCGCGGGTCGCCGATGGCGGACAAATAACGATCTCACCGCCGAGCTTCGCGCGTTCCTTGCCGACAATCTTCCGCGTTTCACCGAGCGCCACGCCTTCCGCGCGATACAGTTCGGTGATTTTTTCCATTGCCCCATGCAGCCAGATGGGCCGCTGCCATCCGGCCTCGCGGATCAGCGCCAACATGCGTTGCGCCTTGCCAAGCGAATACGCGCCGACCAGGTGTGCGCGATCGGGAAATGCTCGGCACGAATCGAGCAACCGGCCGACTTCATGCCGCGCATCGGGATGGCGAAACACCGGCAGGCCGAACGTCGCCTCCGAGATAAACGCGTCGCAACGCAGCACCTCGAACGGCGTGCAGGTCGGATCATGGCCACGCTTATAATCGCCCGAGACGACGATGCGGTACCCCGCCAGCTCAATGAGAATTTGCGCCGAGCCGAGCACATGACCCGCGGGATGAAAGCTGACCTGGGCTTCGCCGATCCGCACCTTCTCGCCATAAGTCGCCATCTGGCGCGTCGTCGTGAAATCCGCGCCGTAGCGCAGTTCCATGATCGCGAGCGTCTCCCGCGTCGCCATCACCGCACCGTGTCCTGAGCGGGCATGATCGGCATGGCCGTGGGTGATCAGCGCGCGCGGACTGGCACGCACCGGATCGATGTAGAAATCGCCCGCCTGGCAGTAAAGCCCGGCCGGGGTCTGGGTCAGTATGTCATGCGCGGCCATCGACGACATACATAGGCCGGCGCGGCGCGATTGGGAGGTGCGAGCTCACGGTTCCCCCAACCGCGCGGCAGACAAGGGATCAGCGCGCTACCGCGGGTCTTTGAGATCGGGCACCACCGGACCGGACACCGCATCCGTCACGCCGAGCCCGCCTCTTCCAGCGTGTCGCGTTTCAGGGCGGATCAATGGCTTGCCTCCCCGGTTCGGGTACGTCAGCGAACTCGCGACGAAAGGGAAGTGACGGCCGCCGCGGGAGCATTGGTCGAAGCGTACCGGTGAGCGGCGGGCTCGCCTCACCACGGTCATCGGTTGCGTCGGGTGGCCAGTGCTCCGGGATGCACGCGCTTGACCTTGCCCGTGGGCCCTGTCTTTTCTCCCGCGCTCCGGCGGCCCGCACTTCCGCGATTGGGCTGCCTCGATAGTCAGGATGTGATTTTCATGCACCCCTACCGCTCGCACACCTGTGGCGCTCTGCGTGCCGCCGACTCCGGCCAGACAGCCCGCCTGTCCGGCTGGGTGCATGCCAAACGCGACCACGGCGGCTTGCTGTTCATCGATTTGCGCGACCATTACGGCATCACTCAATGCGTGTTCGCCGCCGGCTCCCCGGTGTTCGCCCAGGCGGAGGCGTTGCGGCCGGAGAGTGTGGTGACTGTGACGGGTGCGGTCGTCGCTCGCGAGGAAGGCACCCTCAATCCCAAACTGCCCACCGGCGAGATTGAACTCCGCGTCGCCGACCTGGTTTTGCAATCGCCCGCCGACGTGCTGCCGATGCAGGTCGCCGGCGAGGAGAAATTCCCCGAGGACATCCGCCTGCGCTACCGCTTCATCGACCTGCGGCGGGAGAAACTGCATCGCAACATGATGCTGCGCTCGAACGTCATCACGTCGATCCGGCGGCGGATGATCGAGGCCGGGTTCATGGAATACCAGACCCCGATCCTGACCGCCTCCAGCCCCGAGGGCGCCCGCGACTTCCTCGTCCCCGCGCGCATGCATCCCGGCAAGTTCTATGCGTTGCCGCAGGCGCCGCAGCAGTTCAAGCAATTGCTGATGGTGGCTGGGTTCGATCGCTACTTCCAGATCGCGCCGTGCTTCCGTGATGAGGCTTCGCGGGCCGACCGCTCGCCGGGCGAGTTCTATCAACTCGACTTTGAAATGAGCTACGTGACGCAGGAGGACGTGTTCGCGACCATCGAACCGGTCATCGCCGGTGTGTTCAACGAATTTGGCGAGGGCCGCGCGGTCACGCCCACGCCGTTCCCGCAAATTCCCTATGACCGCGCGATGCTGGAATACGGCTCCGACAAGCCCGACCTGCGCAATCCGCTGCGGATCGCGGACGTGACCGCGCAATACGCCGGCTCGGGGTTTGGGCTGTTCGCGCGGATCGCCGCCTCGGGCGGGATCGTGCGCGCGGTGCCGGCACCCGGCGCCGCCGCACAGCCCCGCAGCTTCTTCGACAAACTCAACGACTGGGCGCGCGCCGAGGGCCAGGGCGGTCTGGGCTACATCGTTTATGACGCGGACGGACCGAAGGGGCCGATCGCGCGTAACCTGGAACCCGAGCGTGCCGAGGCGATCCGTTCCGCGTGCGGTCTGAACGCCGGGGACGCGGTGTTCTTCGTCGGCGGCAAGCAAGACGTGGCGGAGAAATTCGCCGGCGTGGTGCGCAACCGCCTCGCCGAGGAACTGGGCTTGTCGGAAAAGGGTGCGTTCCGGTTCTGCTGGATCACCGACTTTCCGATGTTCGAGGTGAACGAGGAAACCAAACAGATCGACTTCAGCCACAATCCGTTCAGCATGCCGCAAGGCGGCCTGGAGGCGCTGAACACGCGGGACCCGCTGACGATCAAGGCGTATCAATATGACATCGTTTGTAACGGCATCGAGTTGTCGTCCGGCGCGATCCGGAATCATCGCCCCGACATCATGCTGAAGGCCTTCGCCATCGCCGGTTATAAGCCCGAGGAAGTGGAAGCTCGTTTCGGCGGCATGCTGAACGCGTTCCGTTACGGCGCGCCCCCACACGGCGGGTCCGCGCCCGGCATTGACCGCATCGTGATGATGCTGGCGGACGAGCCGAATATTCGAGAGGTCATCCTGTTCCCGTTGAACCAGGGCGGCGAGGATTTACTAATGGGCGCTCCGGCTGAGGTCTCGCCCGCGCGGTTGAAGGAGTT
>CALFNB010000076.1 GCA_937902425.1 uncultured Acetobacteraceae bacterium
CGCGCCTCAACGAGACTCTGACCCCAGCTAATCAACGATAGCGCCGTGAACGGCGTTCTGGAACAGGTCCGAATTGAAGACACCCATGCCTCGGTGCACCTTGGGCGACACGCTGAGATAGACACCAATCAGTTCTTGCTCGGGGTCCGCCCAGATGCAACTGCCGCCGTTGCCAAGATGGCCGAAGGCCGTCAGCGAAAGCAGCGAACCATTGGCGTGAAACCGATCGCCCGGGCCAAAGATGAACAAACCATGGCCATAGCCTCCGCCGGAAAAGTCGATATCCATCCGCTCTCCGGTCGTGCCATCGATCCAGGGCATCACCCACGGAATCGCGCTGTCGACCTGATCGCGGGTCATCGCGGCGACGCTTGCCGGGCTGAGAATCCGGCGCCCGCCATACGAGCCTCGGTTGAGCAGCATCTGGAGAAACGCCGCTAAATCCCGGGTCGTTGAGGCGAGCCCGCCACCTCCAAGATCCAGTTCATCGAACTCAGGCGAGTCGATCCCCCGGTGCCGGGCGGTTGGCGCGGTAGCTGGCATTCCTGGCGCGCGGTACACGCGCCGCTCACGCAACGCCGCCGGCAACACGAAATGGCTGTCGCGCATTCTCAGTGGCTCAAAGATGCGCGACTGAACAAACCGCCAGAAGGGCTGGCCGCTGACGCGGCGGACAATATCGCCGAGGAACTGATACCCGACACTGCAATAACTCATCGCCTTACCGGGACGGCAGGCCAGCGGAGCACCGGCGGCGAGGCGGATGATCGCGTTGATAGTGGGATGCTGCCCAGGGGCGGGTGGTGGAAGCTCGGGCGATGCGGCCATCGCCGCGTTGATGAAGGCGTTGAAGTTGAGTTCGTCTATACCTGAAGTATGGCACAACAGGTCGGCGACGCGGGCCTCCTCCAGCCATTGCACGCCCGGAACGTCCAGTTCGGGGATGTAATCGATGAACGGGCGGTTCAATCCGATCAGCCCGTCATCAACGAGGCACATCACCGCCGCGGCGGTGACCGGCTTCGAGGCCGACATTAACGGGAAAATGGAGTCCGGCTTCAACGTCGGCGTGGTATCGCCGTGACGCAACACACCGATTGCCTCGTTCAGCACGATGACGCCATGGCGCGCGACGAGAAACGCCACGCTCGGCGTATCGCCATCCCTCACCCATCCGGCGGTGAGTTCGCGCACCCGCTGGATCTTCGCCGGATCCATTCCGGCTTCTGCGGGCGTTCCTTCTCGCAGGATGTGACCGGTCATTGACGTATCCCCTCACACCAGCAGTCTGGTCTCAATGCGCCGCGAAGGGAACCCGGCGGCGCCGTAACGATCCTTCACGCTAATCGACGACCGCGGCGTGCACTGCGTTCTGGAACAGGTCCGAGTTCCGGATAGCCGCGCCTCGGTGCATCCGGGGCGACACGCTGAGGTAGACACCGGCCACTTCGCTCACCGGGTCCGCCCAGACGCAGGTTCCGCCATAGCCGATATGGCCAAATGCCGACAGCGAGCTGAGCGCGCCATTGTATGGAAACCGGTCGCCCTCGCCGAAAATGAACAGGCCATAGCCGTAGCCTCCGCCTTTGACCTCGATCTGTGCCGCCTCACCGGGAGCGGGATTGAACCGTGGGGCGATCCACGGAATCGTGGTGTCGACCTGATTACGGGTCATGGTGGCGACGCTCGCGGGGCTGAGGACTCGCCGGCCGCCATACGAGCCGCGATTGAGCAGCATTTGCATGAATATCGCGAGATCCCCGGCGGTTGACGTAACCCCGGAACCGCCTGTGTCCGCCGCGTCGTACTCAGGGGAATCCATGCCTCGAAACCAGATTCCCGTTTCGGTGCCGGGCGCACCCGGAGCGCGGTACACTCGCCGCTCACGCAACGCCGGGGAGAACACGAAGTTGCTGTCGCCCATGCCCAGAGGCTCAAAGACGCGCGACCGGACAAATTGCCAGAACGGCTGACCGCTCACCCGGCGGACGATGTCACCGAGCAAGTGATACCCGATGCTCGAATAAATCATCCCCTTCCCTGGGCGACAGGCCAGCGGAGCACCTGCGGCCAAATGGATCATCTTATTGACTGTCGTGTCCTGCCCATGCGCGGGCGGCGGTATCTCGCGCGACCCGTCGAGCGCGGCCTGGAACCAGGGCTGCAGTTTGACATCGTCGATCCCTGACGTGTGACACAACAGGTCCGCGACACGGGCCTCGTCCAGCCATTCCACACCCGGAACGTCCCATTCCCGGAGGTAATCGATGAAGGGGCGGTTCAATCCAATCAGTCCGTCCTCGACGAGGCACATGACGGCCGCCGCGGTGATCACCTTAGAGCATGACGCGACCGGAAAGATCGAATCCTGTAACAGTGTCGGTGCCGTATCGTCATGCCGTAGCACGCCGAACGCTTCGTGCAGCACGACGACACCGCGCCGCGCCACGAGCACCACCAGGCTCGGGCTGTCGCCGCAAGCGACCCAACCGGCCGCCAGCTCGCGCAATCGCTGGACCCGGGCGGGATCCATGCCGGCTTCTTCGGGGTTTCCTTCTCGCAGGATGTGATTTGTCATTCGTGTATCCCCTCAACCCGGCAGTTCGGCCGCCGCGCGCGATTCCAGGAAACGAGAGCGGACCGAACCGTCGTTCAAGGTGCCCGCCACCGCCATCAACCGTTCAGTCGCCGCCTGGCGCTCCGCCGCCGCCCGGTCGTCGCCGAGTTCCTCCAGCGCGGCGGCGAGCGAAGCATGCACCCGCCATAGCAACGACCCCCAGGCCAGCGGCCCGACAGCAGCGAGGACCACGTCCGCGGCGTCGCGCGCTTCCGCGAACTCGCCAAGCGCGAGCAATGCGCGGATCCGAAGCTCCTCGGTCAGCCAATAATTCCGTACATGACCGTCTGCCTCGAACAGCGGAAGGCGGCGCGCACATTCCGCGAGCGCTGCCTCGGCGTCGCCAGCGCGGAGAAGCGCGCTCACCAGCGCCTCATCCGCCAGGTGGCCTCCGGCGGCCTCAACCGCCGCCCGGACGGTCACGAGGCTGGTCCCGGCGGGTTTGCTCTCCACGATCGCCGAGGCGAGCAGGTTATCGAGCCAGGGGATCATCCAGGCACGCTGCAATTCTCTGGCGCCCGCGTAGATACGTGGGATATCGCGAAAGACCCGCTCGAAGTCGCCGGCGCCAGCGTACCAGACCATCTGTCCGAGCCCCTGAAAAACCTGGCCGAACGGATGCGCGTCGTCCGCGACCTCCTGTTCCAGCGCCTCCCACGCGGCGTCGAAGCGGCCGAGATCGACCTGGGCGAAGGATTTGATGGTGCCGTACTGGACCGGCGGGATACCGAGCCGTTCAGCCAGTTTTGTTGCGCGATCGCAGCACGCGACACAGTCCATGAAGCGGCCGGCGCGCCAGTAGGTCCATATCGAATCGAAATGATGTTCGTTCAGCGCGATCAGGTCGCCGCGACGCTCCAGGGCGGTCGCGATCCGCTCGGTGTTCGCGAGCCGATCGGCGATCGTTCCCATCCTCGTGGCGCCACGCAGGGCGTCGATCTCCAGCTCCGCGTCACCAAGTTCGCGCGCGATCGCCAGCGCCCGATTTTCGT
>CALFNB010000077.1 GCA_937902425.1 uncultured Acetobacteraceae bacterium
CGAGTGCGCTTGGATTTCTGGCGGTGGGCATGGGGTCTGGCGCCGCGGTGCTGGTTCTCGCCGGCGTCCTGACCGGGCGGCTTGCGGTGCTGCGTGCCTTTGGTGCGCCACAATGGATCGCTGCGATTTATCTCGGCGTTGGCGGCGGCGCGCTCGCGTTCATTCTGTGGGTGCTGGCGTTGCAAAGGACGACACCGACGCGCGTGGCGAGCACGATGACGGTCAATCCTTTGGCCGCGGCGCTGCTCGCGACGCAGCTCGTCGCTGAGCCAATTCCGCTCAGCCTGATCATGGGCCTTGTTGGGGTTTTCGCCGGCATTTGGATAGCGACGACCGAGGCCGCGGCGCGCGAGGCGAGGCGGGCATGAGCAGCCGTCAAGCCCTGACGGCGGTGGCCGAGGGCTTGGGCGCACCTTCGCCCAGGCGGGTGCGGCGGCTGCCGAGGTCGAGACCCCGAAACTTTATTCGCGTCAGGTCCGTCGGTTCTGACGTCACGCGTCCTCCAGGATCATCGCGGCGGCCTTTTCGGCGATCATGATGGTCGGCGCGTTGGTGTTGCCCGCCGGGACGGTCGGCATGATAGCGGCATCTACCACACGCAATCGACCGATCCCGTGCACGCGCAGCCGCGGATCGACGACCGAGTCGGTGGGCTCCGGTCCCATGCGGCAAGTGCCGACCGGATGCAGATTGGACAGGGCATTTTCCCGGATTGCCGCCTCAAACTCCGCATCGGTATTGATGGTCGGGCCGGGAACGATTTCTTCCGCCACGTAAGGGGCGAGCGACGGTTGTTTGGTGAAGCCGCGTGCCATGCGCATGCCGGTGCTCAGGGCCTGGAGATCGTATTGAGTCTGCAAGAAGTTAAACTGGATCGCCGGCGGGGCCAGGGGATCGGAGCTTTTCAGTCGCACCGTGCCGCGGGCGTCGGGACGCAGATGCACCGCGCTCAGGCTGAAGCCAGGGAAATCATGCGCTATCGCACCATTCGGGCCGCGAGAAGCATAGCTGAACGGAGAAAAGTTGAATTGCAGATCGGGCCGTTCAAGGCGCGGGTCGCTGCGCCCAAAGCCTCCCGCGGTGACGCCATTGGCGGCCAGCGGACCGTCCTTGAAGAACACGTAGCGCGCCATGGCCACGATCTTACGCGGCAGGCTGTTGGCGAGTTCGTTCATGGTGATCGGCCTGGTGCAACGATATGCGAGCCGAACGTAGAAATGATCCTGCAAGTGCGCGCCGACGGCTTGTGTGTCGCGGATGACTTCGATGCCATGCCGCCGCAGGAGGTCGGCCGGGCCGATGCCGGAAAGCTGTAGCAACTGCGGCGAATTGAACACGCCGCCACAGATGATCACTTCGCCTTTTGCCCGCGCCGTGTGGGTGAGGCCCTTGCTGATGTAGGTGACGCCAGTCGCCGTTCCGTTCTCGATCAGGATTTTTGTCGCATGAGCATTGGAGCGGACTGTTAAGTTGGCGCGAGCCCGGGCCGGTTTCAGGTAGGCGGTCGCGGTGCTCCAGCGTTTGCTTTTGCCCGTCGTGCTCTGGAAATAGCCGGCGCCTTCCTGGCGCGCGCCATTGAAGTCGTCGTTGGGCGGCAGGCCGGATTCGATCGCTCCGGCGACCACGGCATCCGCCAGTTCATGGCGGCGCGGCTGGTCGGAGACGGTAAGCGGGCCGCCGACGCCGTGGAACTCGTCAGGGCCGCGTTGCTGGTTTTCGGCTTTTTTGAAGTACGGCAGGACGCTGTCGTAGTCCCAGCCGGTGCAGCCGCGCTGGCGCCACTCGTCATAGTCGGCGGCGTTGCCTCGCATGTAGACCATGCCGTTGATGGAGCTGGTGCCGCCGAGGACCTTGCCCCGCGGCTGATACATCGTGCGGTTGCCGAGTTGCGGTTCCGGCTCGGATTCGTACATCCAGTTGACCGAGGGGTCGGCGAACAATCGGGAGAACCCCATGGGGATGTGGATCCAGGGGTTGCGGTCCGGCGGTCCGGCTTCAAGAAGGAGTACGCGGTGGCGCCCGGACTCGCTGAGGCGGACAGCGATGGCGCATCCGGCGGAACCGGCGCCGGTGACGATGTAGTCGAATTCCTCGCCCGCTGCTGGCGGCATGGTGGTTTCCCCCGTGGTGGCGCGGGGTTGGGTCCCCGCGGTGCCGAGGAGGATGGCGGGGAATTCGGCGGATGGGTAGAGTGTGGGCCGCGGCCGCAAGGCGCGCGTGAGAGGACAGGAGCGATCATGCAGCTACCGCGGGTAAAACGAATCGTCCGGCCGTTCGTTCCGGTGGCGATCATAGAAGGCGGAGTTCGCAGGCATGAAGAATTCAAAAGGCAGCGAGAGATCGACCGCGAGGCCGCCCGCCGCCGGCGGTTGGAAGGACTGCACGATGCGGTCGGTAACGCCATGGCGGCGATCGCCTCGATGAGCGAGGCGCAATGCGTCGACACAGATTATCTGGAGCATACGCTGATCCCCGCGCTCGGGCTTAACGACGAAATTCTGCACGAGCAGCCGCGAGAACTGTCGGCGAGCTACGGCAAAGGTCTCCATATATGGCAGTACCCCAATCAATTGGCCGCCTATTTGGCGTGGCTCGCCAGGAACGCCGGTGATATCACATCATAGATGGAAATTGGCTGCCGCTGGGGCGGCATGTTCATTCTTATTGGAGAATGGATACGCAGGAACGGCGGCCAACTTCGCGCCGTGACCGCGGTGGACCCGATTGAACCGTCCCCGTTTATTCAGACCTGGTTCAGGTTGTTGCGTGAGCAATCGGGGATCGAGGCGACCTATTTGCGAGACTTCTCTACCTCGGCTTCGGTCAGGCAGGCGGTGGATCGCATTCGCCCGGACATGATCTTCATCGACGGCGACCACGAGCTGCGCGGCGCACTGGGCGACCATATGCTGGTTCACGATCATGCGCGGATTATCGCCCACCACGATATTTTTTCTCAGGCCTGGCCGGATACGACATTCCTGTGGGAGACACTGAAGAAGTTGGAAGCGCATGATTTTGATTTTTTTGATTTTGTCGACCAGTACCCGTCCGTCGGAGGCAATTTCCTCGGCATTGGCGCGATGAAGCGCAAGGTATTGGCGTGAGGTAATCTCGCGGAAGCAGCGCGGTACCGCCACTTTCGGCCTAAGGTCTCGCGGTGCGTTTTAGCTGGCTAACAGGACCCACGTCACGACATCGATCACGCCATTTGACTGCATAACGTTTGAGATCGGCACCTCGTCGACACCGGCTTTCTGGCCGCTGATGCACGGGCGGCCGGATTTCTCCAGTACCGTCACAGGATCGCCTTCGACGGTCTTCAACATTGCCTTGCCGTGGCCGTCCTCGACCATCTTCATGAGGCCGGCGGCGACGAGCGTGGTGTGATCTTTTGAATTGACAGCACTCTGGATGATGTCTTTTGATGGGTACATCGCGGCGCCGCCGACCGAGGACTTCACGGTGCTCCTAAGTCCATGCGGACTGTCCTGGCGCTCAGATCTCGACGCGGAAACCGACCTCCGACAGTCCATCTCGTGGAATGCGAAAGAAATCCGGCGCGCGGCTGGCGATCTTGGTGAGGAACGCGAAGATCGCGAATGAGACCGGTCCCATGGTCGAACCATGCGCGCGGCGGATCACGGTTTCGTGGCCGATGAAGTAATGCACGTTCTCAAGATCGGCGTCGAAGCCGAGCAACTCGCAGTTCCTGAGGGTCAGCGGAATGTCGGGCCGTTGCATGAACCCGAGCCGGACGGTGATGTGGTAAAAGCCATGACCCAGCCGCTCGATGCTGTGACGCTCCCGGAACGGCACCCGCGGCCGGCGGTCTGGCACCACGGTCAGCAGCACGACCGTGCGATACAGCACGGCATTGTGTCGAACGTGGTTCGGGATCATTGGCGAAATGCGGTGTTCGACTTTGGTGAGCCAGACCGCCGTGCCGGCGGGGGGGCCGATTACCATTTCGTCGATTTGTCCGATGAAGGCCGCGAGCGGCATCGACATTTGGTGCAGCCGGCCGCGGACCTCCACGGTGCCGCGCCGCCAGCACCACATCAGCCGCGCGAAGGCACCGCCGACAGTCAGCGGAAAGCCGCCACCCTCGCAGATCTTCAACGAGTTGGCGCCGAGGAACGCGCTATCCACCGTGCCGAATACGGCGATCATTGGTATCACCGCCAGCAGGTGCCAGCGCCAGCGCCGCGTGACCAAGTAACCGAGCAGTACCGTCGTCGCGAGCATGGTCCCGGAGACCGCGACACCATAGGCCGAGCCGAGATTGTCCGAGGTCCTGAATATGACAACGATCAGCAACGTGCCGACCATCAGCATCCTATTGGCGCCCGGCACATAAATCTGCCCAGCCTCGTCAGTTGAGGTCGGCACGATGCCGACACGGGGGCGGAAACCCATCCGCATCGCCGGACGTGTCAGCGAAAAAAACGCCGGAAATCAGCGCCCGCGACGCGATCGCGGTTGCCGCCGCGGCGAGGATGATAAGCGGGACCAAAGCCCAAATTGGCTCATGAACACAAAGCATGGTAATTGAAGGCAATAATCGGGCCATTTCGGACCGGACCCGCTACCCTGACCGAGGGCGGCCGTCGCATGTCCACACCCATCTCGACTCCACCCATCCCCCCCGCGATACTTCTCGCCCGTAACCACCAACCGCCAGAGTCCCCATGTCCATTGTCGTCGGCATCCCCGCCTGCGCCACCATCAGAGACGAGCGCCTCTTCCACGCCACTCCCGCCCGCTACGCCGAGGCTCTGATCGGCGGTTCCGACGCGCTGCCCGTCATGATCCCTCCCATGGGCGAGGTTCAACTGGCGTTACTCGACCGTATCGACGGATTGCTGATCCCCGGCAGCCCGAGCAACGTCCATCCGTCCCGCTACGGCACCGACGAATCCCTGACTCCCGACAAGCACGACCCCGCCCGGGACGCCACCACGCTGCCGCTGATCCGCGCGGCGATCGCCCGCGGCCTGCCCGTCCTCGCCATCTGCCGCGGCATTCAGGAACTCAACGTCGCGATGGGTGGCACCCTGCTGCAGAACCTCCACGACCTGCCCGGCCGTCGCGACCACCGCGGCAACGGCGAGGGCTCGCTGGAACGCGCCTATGGCCCGAAGCACACCGTCAGCGTGACCGGCGCCCTCGCCCGGATCGTCCGCGCCGACACGGTCATGGTAAACTCCCTGCACGGCCAGGCGATCGATCGCCCAGGAGAAGGCCTTGTCGTCGAATCCCGCGCCGAGGACGGCACGATCGAGGCGGTCTCCGCCCCCAACGCACCCGGCTTCGTTTTGGGCCTGCAATGGCACCCCGAGTGGCGCTACGCGGAACATCCCGCCAGCGTCGCGATATTCCGTGCGTTCGGCGAAGCATGCCGTGCGTATCAACAAGGTTTAAGGAAGGTGGCGTAAGATGGACCTACAACTCGCGGGCAAGACGGCGCTGATCACCGGCGGCTCGAAAGGCATCGGCCGCGCCACGGCCGAGGTCCTGGCGGGCGAGGGCTGCAACGTCATCCTCGTGGCCCGCGACCAGGGGACGCTTGACGCCGCCGCCGCCGGCATCCGCGCCAAACGCCAGGTCAACGTCCGCACCATCGCCGCCGACCTGTCGAGCGACGCCGCCGTGCGCAAAGTGGCGGCGGAGGCGGGCGAACTCGACATTCTGGTCAACAACGCCGGCGCGATCCCGCCCGGCGATGTGCTGTCGATCGACGACGCGAAGTGGCGGACGGCGTGGGACCTGAAGGTGTTCGGCTATATCTCGTTCTGCCGCGTGGTCTACGAGCGCATGAAGGCGCACAAAGCCGGTGTGATCATCAACGTCATCGGCGCGGCGGGCGAAAGTTTCCCGACCAACTACATCGCCGGAGCCGCCGGCAATGCCTCGCTGATGGCGTTTACCCGCGCACTGGGCAAAGGCGCGCCGGCGGATGGATTGCGCGTGGTGGCGATCAATCCTGGTCCGGTGGAGACCGACCGCCTTGTGATGCTGCGCCGCGCCGAGGCACAACAGAAGTTCGGTGATCCGGACAGGTGGCGCGAACTGACGGCGGGCATGCCGTTCGGCCGCGCCGCGAGCCCGGCGGAGATCGGTAACGCGGTGGCCTTCCTGGCGAGCCCGTTGTCCGGTTACACGACCGGTACGGTGCTCACGATCAACGGCGGCGGCTGACGCGTCACGTCACCATCTCGGATCAGGAGCGAGGCCGGGAATGTCATCATCGACCGTGCCAGAGTCCCCGAGGCGGTCGTTGGCCCCTGAGTATTTGCGTTCTTTGCGTTTTCCTCGCTTCGCTGATACCGCGTGAACCGCGACCGTGGGCCACTGTCGCCAACACCGCCAACGGTTACGCAAAAGCAAAACGCAAACTACGCAAAGGACCGCGAAGAGCGCACATGCACCCTGCGATGGCATCAGCTCGGGTCAGACAGCCGCCATGGGAGTTCGAACCAATGGGTTTATGGACGGCGACGAGTGCCGATGCGACGGCCGTAGTGGAAGTTCGATACATGGTCGACACCAGACGTGCGTCCAAAAGATGCGGACAGTTCAATCGTGTCTGACGCTCTGCCACCCGAATTCGCGCTGATCGCGAAATATTTCCGTCCTCTCGCCGGCCCGGGGTCGTTGAATTTAAGTGATGACGCGGCCTTCCTCACTCCGCCTCCCGGCCGAGATTTGGTGCTGACGGCCGACGCCATGGTCGGTGGCGTGCATTTTCTGCCGGACGATCCGCCGGACATGGTTGGGCGCAAGCTGTTGCGGGTCAATCTGTCCGACCTCGCCGCCAAGGGCGCCACCCCGCTTGGCTACCTGATGACCGTCTCCACCCCGCGCGACACGCCCGAGGCCTGGTTCGCCGGCTTCGCCTCTGGGCTTGCCCAGGACCAGGCGGAGTTTGGTGTGACGCTGCTGGGGGGCGACACCACCTCCACCCCCGGTCCGATTTCCCTGTCGCTGACAATCATCGGCCATGTCGCGCCGGGCATGGCGGTGCATCGCGCCGGAGCCCGGGACGGCGACGGCATCTGGGTCACCGGCACCATCGGCGACGGGGCCCTGGGCCTCGCTGTGGCAACCGGGCGACTTGCCGACCCGAGCGGGTTCCTGCTCGACCGCTACCGGTTGCCCCAACCACGCGTGGGCCTGGCGATCGGTCGCGTGGCCAGCGCCGGCATGGATGTCTCCGACGGTCTCGTCCAGGACCTCGGCCACATCTGCCGCGCGAGCGGGCTGGGGGCGGTCATCCAGGCGGCCCGGGTGCCGTTGTCCCCGCAGGCACGGGCGGCGGGTGAGGCGTGGCTGGAGACGTGCCTGACCGGTGGTGACGATTATGAGCTGTTGCTGGCGGTACCTCCGGCCCGCGAGGCGGCGCTGCTTCAGGCGGCAACCGCGCGCGGCATACCAGTCACCCGGATCGGCGGCTTTCATTCCGGACCGCCGCACGTCATGGTGCGAGCGGCGAACGGAGAACCCCTTGCTCTGACAAAGGGGGGATGGAGCCATTTTTAGTGCGGGCGTGGGTCCGGGAGAAATCCCGTCCTCGCGTTCGCCGAACAATTGACCGACCTGAGGCACGTCCAAGCGATGAACAAAAATGTCTGGCTGTTGTTCGTCTGTCAGGCACTGATGAACGCCGTTATGTCGGGCCAGACGATCATGGCCTCCCTGGTCGGCTACAAGCTGGTCGGCACCACCGGGCTGAACACGCTGCCAATGGCGATCCAGCAGATCGGTGTGATGTGCGCCTCGATCCCGGCCGGGATCGTGTTCGCTCGCTGGGGGCGCAAGGCCGGGTTCTGGATGGGCGGCGCCATCGCGATCTGCGGCAGCATGACCTTCGCCCTGGGGATCTACACCGACAACTTCCCGCTCTATGTGTTCGGCGCGTTTCCCGCCGGCATCGGGCACGGCATTTCACAACATCTGCGCTTCGCCGCCGCCGAGGTGGCGGCACCGGAGGCGCGGCCGCGGGCCATCTCCCTGGTTCTGGCCGGGGGCGTGCTGGCCGCGATCGTCGGCCCGGAGATGGTCAAGCGCACGTTTGATTTCATCCCGGATCATCCGTTCCTGGCAACCTACCTGTATTTGCCGCTGTTGCCGATCCTGACGGTCGTACTGCTGTCCTTCGCGGCATTGCCTCCGGCGCCGCCGCGGGCGAGCGTGCCGATCGCGTTCCGGACCATTATCGCGCGGCCGGCGTTCCTGACGGCGGTGATCGCGTCGCTGGTGGGATATGGAACGATGAACCTGGTGATGGCCTCGACGCCGTTGCAGATGCTGCTGTGCGGGTACGGCGTGCCGGCGAGCGCGGATGTCATTCGGGCGCACTCGTTGGCGATGTTCCTGCCGGGGTTCGTGACCGGGCGGCTGATCCAGAAGTTCGGTGTGCACCGGATCATCGCCGTCGGCGGGGTGCTGACCTTGAGTTGCGTCGTGGTGAACCTGGAGTTCGCGCCGTACTTCGCGACGTTCATGGTGGCGCTGGCGTTGCTGGGCGTGGGATGGAATTTCATGTTCGTCGGCGGCTCGACGATGTTGACGACGGCGTACGACGCGACCGAACGGGTACGCGTGCAGGGGCTGCACGATTTCATCGTGTTCGCGAGCGTGGCGTGCACGGCGGTGTCCTCCGGCGCGATCCACATGAAGGCGGGTTGGGAGGTGCTGAATTTGACGCTGGTGCCGGCGGTGGCGATCGCGCTGGCGGTGGTGGGGTGGCATTTTGTCGCACAGCGGCGGGTGAGGGCGGTGGCGGCGCAGTGATCCGGTCCTGCTGCCCACGATGATCAAGACGAACCAGAAGGGCGGTTCTTGGTCTCTTGGGGACCCTGCAAATGCGACGTTGACACAGTGATGTTCGGGGCACCCATAGGCACGACGGACGCCACGTGGATTATCGTCCCAAAATCCAGAACTAGTGGCTTGATGTTGCCACAGTCCCGGTCGGTTTGCTGTGTCCTTCTTGCCATTGCACAACAGCGACTCCCGCTGAAATCACCGCCGAGACGGCTAGCACAATCACGGAGTTTCGCATGTGGCGAGCACTGCTTTGCGTATAAATGGCTGTGTCTTTCGCCGCCTGGGTGATTTCGGCTTGCATGATCATTTGGCGCCGAAGAAATTCAGCATTTACCTCCTGATCCTGCCCCCCGCCCACGCTAACGTTACCTTTATGCTTGGCGAGTTCCTCCAGCGTCAGTCCTGTAAGATCAACCATTGTTCAACATCCGGCGAATGTCCGCTTCGGTAAACACAGAACCGTCCACTCCCTCGATCCAGATACGCATATCGTGGGGACGTTCCGGCGAATAGATCATTCCACCTGCGTTACGCAATGCGCCTGCCAGGTTGTAGAACCAATGCGGAAAGCCACTGGGCATCCCCGCAACCGCGTAGTGCATGGCATGCGTATAGATGGCGTCATCACCTGGCGGTGGTGCTTCGGTTGTCGTGTTGTTCATGTGTCAGTCTCTTCACTGCCTGGGATAACTCAACAGCCGGAGCAATCCAGCAAATTCCATCGACTCACGAACACCGTGAGCCCACCCCATGTCAGCGCCATAACTGATCCGGCGTGGTAACGCAAGCAACCCGATTGAGCCTATCGGTCGTTTCTCTCGCCACTTCACACCGCCAGGCGCACAAATACTCCACACTCCTGCACCTTTTTATACACTGAACGGTGCGTCCATGTCCACAGAGTCATTGCATATCGGGATCGATACCACCGGAGCCAGACCCGGCGCGGATCAGTTCACGCCCCTGATTAATCGCATCGGGCGCGCCGTCGACACTCTCGACCGCAAGACCGAATGTGCCTACGTTGTGGAGAATTGTGTTTGATAGGCGTACGTGAGCGTTGCCATCGCAGACCGGCGGAAACGCCAGCGCGCGCCAGCACGACGTCGGCGTGGCGACGTTCGAGACGTCGTCTTTGGGATGGTAGGATGGCAATGGCATTGGCTTCAGTGGCACGTGGTCAGCAATCCCATCAACTTCTCTGCGCCACCAGAGAAGTCCATGTCCTCAAAGCCTGCGAATAATTGCGTATCTATAGTCTTTTGGACAGCCACGCCGACCGTCTGGGCGGTCTTGAGTCTTGTTACTAACCCACTGCTCAACGGAAAGCCGACATTGATCCAACCGTTGTTGATGAGCGGTCCCAAAACCAATTTTTGCGGTATCCGGGTGGCTGTGCCATCAATATAGAATAAGGTCACCGGCATTCTGACGATTTCCGCCTGCCGACCCCAAGGGTCAAATATTGCGGTCGCGATCAGCGGTAATTTCCGCGAGCCGCATTGCAGAAGCAATTTTCCTAGCCCCCACCGCGTATCTCGCTGTCCCTTCAAATATATGCCATTGTTTGTGCCTTCAACAGACCAAACGGTTGCACCTTTACCGTTGTTGACCACCCGCAAAGCAATGAGCCGAGGGAGCGGCATAATGTTAATATCATCTCTACTAGCAGTGGTCATATCCGTGAACAATTGCTGATCAACACCCATATCCCGAATATATTGAAGCACTGATGCTGAAATGATCTGAGTGGTATCACTGTCCAAGGCGTCAGGCTGCGTAGAGTAGAATCGATGCACCCCATATTCGCTGCCATTGGGCAGAAACCGAAATGAGCCGCCAAGGAATGTCAGAGCGCACGCGCTCATGCAAATACCCGGTTTGGTCTCGGACATAGCCAAATGTCGAAAGTAACCGGGGTCCTCGTCAAACTCAGACCCGAGCGCCTTGGCTATGGCTCTTCCGGCCTGATCGATCGATTCGCTGCTCTTGATTCCAATGTAAGTTGTGAACCCGTAAGTCCTGATTAGCCTGCCCAATCTCATCCCCGCACTTAGGTTGCCACCAGGCGAGTTAAGATAAAGGAATGATCGAACAGGAATGTGACGCAGCGCAATTTCCTCAGCGAGCCTCTGCGGAGCGTCTTTGTCGATTTCACCATTGGCATATATATACCAGAGGTTACCAAATGCCTCGAACGGCTCCGGAGGCGGAACAAAATCAAAGGTCATTTTCCTGGACTGATCTGCGTCCTCCTGACCAACCGATAGTTTCGAAAAGAAAAACGTCGATGCAAGCGACAAAATGGTTGCCACCGCGATTGGCCCAATCAACCATCGAACGAGCAGCCGGCGCAACATATCGTCCCTGAGTCTCCCTTGATAGACACTATATGTGCTTCTCTTTGAAGTGTCACGCATCAGAAAGTTACGTAGCCTCCTTTCGTCGGTTACCCCGAACCTGCGCACCCCACCACTCCGCTCGTGCACCAGCACGACGTTGACGCGGCGACGTTTGAGGCGTCGTTTCGTGGCCACACCGCTCCAGGTGCCCCACCAACCGCTCAGCGACGATCTAGGACATGATCTCGTCGGCTTGGTGGGACCGCCGGCGCCCATCGTATCGGAGCGCGAACGCCAGCGCCGAGGCTATGTCGACGGGTCAGCGGGACGGAGGTTCTGGGGACCGGAGGGCATGCGGAGGGGCTACACCGGATGGCGGAACAAATAAAGAACAAAAGATCGCGTAAGGGTGGCAGACTACCCGCTACGACAACCCAAGGACTACCCAGACTCTACGCCATGATTCCTTATACCATAGCCTCTAAACGCCGTTCACAGCCTTTCATCGTGTTCGCGAGCGTGGCGTGTACGGCGGTGTCCTCCGGCGCGATCCACATGAAGGCGGGTTGGGAGGTGCTGAATTTGACGCTGGTGCCGGCGGTGGCGATCGCGCTGGCGGTGGTGGGGTGGCATTTTGTCGCACAGCGGCGGGTGAGGGCGGTGGCCGCGCAGTGAACGAAATGACCCGGATGAGATCGCCGGTCAGACGCATTGTCTGATGGTTGGCCGGTCCCAGAGAACATCCGGTCGACACCAATGGCCTCCAAGATCGAGGCCGTGCATCACACGATCCCAATCCGGCGCGATGTTGGTTGGCGTTCAAGGCCGCCGCTTCGGAGTCAATTTCAAAGCCGGAGCGTGCCCGTGTGGTACCGTCAAAACTCCTTCGGCCAACGCTGACGCCCGTGCAAAACCGTCGCGATCTCGATGGCATCCCCTCGGAGCCGGTATACCGCGATGAATGGCGTACGCCCAACAACAAATTCCCTCGTCCCAACTCGTCGTCCAGGCCGGCCAATTTCCGGAAAGTGCGGCAACGATGTGATCGCGCGAAAAATCCGCTCGATCTGCGCGGCCGCCGCGGCCGGGGTGTCACGCGCGATATAGGCGCGGGCGGCAGCGAGTTCACCAGCCGCTCGTGGCGTCCAGACTATTCGCATTTCGGCATGGGCAGCTCGTCCAGACTTCCCCAGGAACGAACCCACGCCACGACATCCTCATGAGGGATCAACTTACCGGCATCTGCCTCCTTGATCCCCTCATCGATCGCCGCCAACTGCCATTCCTGTACAGCCACGAAATCGCGCACGGCCTGTTCGATGACCCAAGATTTCGGACGATCCAGCGCCTCCGCGATGTGAGCAACCTTGTCGCTGTGATCTGCTTCAAGCCGGATGCTCACGGGTGCGGTTTTGGTCATCGTCCTGCCTGTCGTATTACGTGACACTACATCGCGCTGCACGATGCCAGACGTCAACAATTTCCAGGCAATTTCAGGTGCCGCCCAGACCACGGCTGGCGCAACCTCAGGCACCGCCGTCTGCCCCAAAACAGAAATGGCCCGGACGAGCCGGGCCATCGCAGCCTTCGCGCAGGATCCAGCCGGTTACGCCGCCAGTTCCCGCACATGCGCCTCGATCTCGGCGCCGAACATCGCGTGCGCCATCGACAGATCGTATGCCGTCTGTAGCCCCAGCCAGAATTGCGGACTGGTGTGGAAACACTTCGCCAGCCGCAGCGCGAGGTCGGACGTCACCGGCTCCTCCCGCGCGATAATTGGTTCCAGCCGCCCGGCGGAGACCCCCAAAGCGGCGGCGAGCCCGTCCGTATCAATCCGCATCGGGTCCATATACTCCTCGCGGAGGACACGGCCGGGATGCATCGTCTTGCCCTTGCGTAGCATTTTTGGACCCATGTTCCCTATGATGCGTCGCAACATGGGGACCACCTGTGGCACGATTGTGGCAACATCTGTCCAAATGTAAGGTTTATGCAGTGGCCGCCAGCCTTTTTCGAATGAGGTACCGTTGCCGTCCTTGCACCACCAACTGCCCGCTCTGGTTGTGGACAGTTGAGGCAAACCCAACCACGCCAGTGGTTCGTCCTGGGGTCAGTTCGTCGATCTCCAGCGCCGGATACATGGTGTCGCCGGCGTAGACCGGCTTCAGGAACCGGCTGGATTGTTCGATGAATCCGGCGAGCGATTCCTCGACCATGTAGGGGAACAGCCCAGAGCCCGGCGCGGTCTGAATCAGCGACTGGAAGCCGTGCGCGAGCAACCCGGGCATGCCGCGCGCCTTGCAGTATTCGACGTCGTAGTGCACGGGATGGTTGTCCCCGCTCGCCCCCTGGAACGCCAAAAACACCGCCTCGGTCATCGTTCGACTGGGCAGCACGAACCGCTCGCCGAGGACAAAGTCCTCGAACCAGCGCTGCTCTTGGATCATGCGGTGGCGGGTGGGATCGAAGCCGGTCATACCGCCCCCGACACGTGCATCGCGGCGATCTCGGCCGCGTCATACCCCAACTCGCCCAGTACCTGATCGGTGTGCTGGCCGACCGAGGGAACATCGCCAACCACCGCCTCGAAATCGGTGAACTGGAACGGTGGCAGCAGCGCGCGGACCGGGCCGTTCTCGGTCATGATCTCGCGCCATTTGTCACGCGCGGCGAACTGCTCATGGTTCCAGGTCGCCAGCGGATCGTTCAGCCTGCCGTTGGCGATGCCATGCCGGTCCAGCAATGCGGCGACCTCGGCCGAGGTCATTGTGCTGAAGAAGTCTTCGATCAACGCGGTCAGCGCATCGCGATTTTCCCGCCTGGCATGTTGCGTGCGAAATCGCGGGTCGGTCGCGATCTCCGGCCGGCCGAGCGCGTTTGTGCAAAAATTCACCCATTCGCGTTCATTCTGCAAGCCGAAGATGATGGAACCATCCTTCGTTCGGTGCGACCCGTACGGCGCGATCGCCGGATGCTGTGTCGGCACTCGTGGCGGCGGCGTGCCGGCATAAGCATGGCGCAGCATCGGATACGTCATCCACTCGCCCAGAGCGTCGATCATGGCGACCTTGACGTTGGCGCCCTCGCCGGTGCGGGCGCGGCGTAAAAGAGCCCCCAAGATGCCAGTCAGCGCGTACATTCCGGTGGCGATGTCGGCGATCGAAATCCCGACCCGCGATGGTTCGTCGGGGGAGCCGGTGACGCTGATCAATCCGGACTCCGCCTGGATCAGCAGATCGTAGGCTTTCTTCCGCACCATCGGCCCGGAGTCGCCGTAGCCGGAGATGTCGCAGACCACCAGTCGCGGATGCGCCGGCCTGAGTACCTCATGGTTGAGGCCAAGTCGCGCCGCCGCGCCGGGGGCGAGGTTTTGCAACAGTACATCGGCTCCGGCGATCAGCTTCGTCAGCACCTCGCGCCCGCTGGGGTTCTTCACGTCCAACGTCACGCTGCGCTTGCCGCGGTTGAGCCAAATAAAGTGGCTGCATATGCCGTTGACGTAGTTGTCATACTCGCGGGCGAAGTCGCCGCCGCCCGGCCGCTCGACCTTAATCACGTCGGCGCCCATGTCAGCGAGGTGCCGGCTACATAGCGGCGCCGCCACCGCATGCTCCAACGCGACGACACGCATGCCTTCCAGAGGTCGCATCGGGACGGTTCCTTTGTTCGTGACGGCTCAGAAAAGCGCGGAGCATGGTGGGAGTCAAAGCGGGGAGCGGCGGGGGTCAAAAGCGCCAATGCGACACGCGTGACAAAATTCGCCCGCGTGCGCGACCGCGCCGCGACAAAGAGGGGTCAAATTCCTTCCATCGTTATCGCACCGAATGGAGGATGCACCGATGGATCCAATAATGTGGGACTTCCAGATTGCTCAAACCGGGGGTTCGCTTTCGAACTTCCAGATGGAGGTACTGGGAAATCTTTACGGCGGGCGGACGCATGTCCGGCGCGAAGACCCGTTGTTTGATCGGGCGTCGCGTC
This sequence comes from uncultured Acetobacteraceae bacterium, assembly GCA_937902425.1. Lineage (GTDB taxonomy): Bacteria > Pseudomonadota > Alphaproteobacteria > Acetobacterales > Acetobacteraceae > Rhodopila. Next base: position 15,156 of record CALFNB010000077.1, read on the forward strand.
ACACAGCACCGCGCCGTTTTGGGACGCCTCGGCCGATGCGCCAATGGCGGAGCCTCGCGATGAGGTCGGCCCTGGCGATGCTGCCGTTGGTCATATCGCTCTACGCGGCGATGTAATGACCCTCAGCGTATCCCCGCCCGCATGAAGCTCTGCACGAACTGCCGCTGGAACAGCAAAAACGCCACCAGTAATGGCGCGCTGGTCATCAAGGTCGCCGCCGTCACGATCGACCAGTCAATCCCCTGATCGGTCGTGGCGAACACCGACAACCCGACGGTCAACGGGCGCGTGGTGACCGAATTGGTGATGATCAGAGGCCAAAGAAAGTTGTTCCAGTGGTAACTGACCAGTACCAGGCCGTAGGCGATGTAGGTTGGTTTCGCCAATGGCACGTAGACGCGCCATAACCGTGCCAACAGGCCGCAGCCCTCCATTCTGGCCGCGTCGTCCAACTGTTGCGGAATAGTCATGAATGTCTGCCGCAACAGGAATATGCCGAACGCCGAGCCCAGGTAGGGCAGGGCGATGGCGAGAATGGTGTCGACGAGATGCAGTTGTACCAGCGTGCGGTAGTTCTCCACCAGCAGCACGTCCGGCATCACCATCAGTTGCAGTAGCACGACGCCAAACAACAAATCGCGGCCTGGAAAGCTTAAGCGGGCGAACGCGAACGCCGCCATCGTGCACAGCACGAATTGTGCCGCGAGTATCAGGGTCACCAGCATGACGGTGTTGAGAAGATAGCGCGAAAACGGCGCGGCCCGCCAGGCGGCGGTCAGGTTGTCCAACGTCAGCGGCGCGAACAGATCGAATCGCGTGGCGTAGGCGGCCGGATGGAACGCGGTCCACACCGCGTAGAGCAGCGGCAGCAGCCACAGAATACCAAGCATCCAGGCACCGACAGTCTCTAGCGCGCGGCCAAACCAATGCTGATCCACAACGATCATCGATAGTGGATCCGCCGTCCGAGCACGCCGAACTGCAACCAGGCGGTCAGCGCCAGAATGGCCAGCAGCACGATGGTCAGCGCCGCCGCGGTGGCGGTATCCCAGAAGCGGAACCCGGTCTCGTAGATGTAATACAACAGCAGCGTGGTCGCGTTGTCGGGTCCGCCGCGAGTCATCACCACGATATGATCGATCACCCGGAAGGCGTTGATCACCGCGTTGACCAGCACGAACAATGTCGTGGGCATCAACAACGGTATCGTCACTCGTCGAAAATAGTTCCAGCGGGACGACCCTTCGAGAGCAGCGGCCTCCCGTAGGTCGGTCGGCATGGTCTGCAGCGCGGCCAGATAAAAGATCATGAAGAATCCCGCCTCTTTCCATACCGCGACGGCGATCATCGACGGCAGAGCGGTGGACGTGTCGCCCAACCAGTTGTGCCGTCCGCCGCCGAACCAACCCAGAATGCGGTCGAACAATCCGTAATCCGGCGTGTAAAAGAACATCCAGATGTTGGCGACCGCGATCATCGGCAGCATCGTCGGCAGGAAATACGCCAGCCGCAGAAATGACCGCCCAGGCAGCGCGCCATTCACCGCCAGCGCCATCAGCAAAGCCAGCACGATCGAAACGGGAATCGTGGCCGCCGCATAAATCGCATTGTTGCGCAGCGCCTGCCAGAATACCGAATCGTCGAGCAGTCCCGCATAATTCGCCAGACCAACGAATGGCGCCGGCCGGGCGCCGCGTGGCGTGGCGTACAGACTGTCAACCAGCGTCTCGATCGCCGGCCAGTGAGTAAACGCAACCAGCAAAATCACCGCCGGCAGCAACAGAAGATAAGCGTGGACAGTCTCTCGGCGCATCACGTCCGCTTAAACGGCCGCAGGATCCGATCCGCCTCCCCCTGCGCATCCGCCATCGATTGGGCTGGCGTTTTGCCGCCAGTCAGAC
>CALFNB010000078.1 GCA_937902425.1 uncultured Acetobacteraceae bacterium
ATTTCGGCCGTTCCTGAACAGTTTGACGTGGCGTTCCACGAGCGTATCGGTTGGCATAGGCCTGAGCATAGGCCTGAGCATAGGCCTTTAGCCCGCCTCTGTCAGCACAGCCCGACCTCAACCGGCCTTTCGCTACGCCTCCCCCTTCGCGAGAAACCGATAACCCACGCCTTGCTCCGTGACGATCAGGCTCGGCTCCTCCGGCGATTCCTCGATCTTCTGACGCAGGTTCCGCATATGCACGCGCAACACCTGGACGTCCGGCTCGTCGGGACCGTCCCAGCACTTCGCCAGCAAATGCCGGTGCGTCAGAACTTTCCCGGCGTGGATCGCCAGTTCCCGCAGCAGCGCGTATTCCCGCGGCGTCAGTTTCGGATCAACCCCGTTCACGCGCACCTGACGCTTCACCAGATCGATCATCAAACGCCCGTCGTCATAAACCGGCGAGCCGCCTTGCATCCGCAACCGGTGGCGCAGCGCGGCGCGGACCCGCGCCATGAACTCGGCCACCCCAAACGGTTTGGTCACGAAATCATCCGCCCCCAGATCGAGCGCGGCGACCTTGCGGGTTTCCTCATCCAACGCGGACAGCACCAGGATCGCCGGCGCGCCGAGGGCCAGGATCGGCTCGATCAATTTAGATCCGTCACCGTCCGGTAAACCCAGGTCCAGAACCACCAGATCGGGCCGGGTCTCCCGTGCCAAAGTGAGGCCCGCGGCGGCGGTTTCGGCCTCGGCCACGTCGAAGTCCTCGGCCATCAGTGTGGTGCGCAAAAACCGGCGGATCGACTTTTCGTCATCGACGATCAGCGCCCGCAATCGTTTCGGTGCCGGGATCATGACAGCACCGCGGTCCTGGGAAAGGTCAAGGTGAACTCCGCGCCCTTGCCATCGTGGCGGTTCCGCGCGGAAACCGATGCCCCCATCAGGCCAGCGAATCCCTTCACGATGGGCAGGCCAAGCCCGGTACCGCCGGCCATCGCATTCTCGCCACGCCAGAATTTCTCGAACAACTTCGCTTCCCCATCGGGCGGCAGGCCTGGGCCCTCATCGAGCACCACGAACTCTATCGCATCGTCTCGCAGTCGGGCTTTCACGGTCACAGTGCCTTTGCCTCCGTGCAGCACGGCGTTTTCCACCAAATTCAACAGCGCCTGATGCAACAACGCGCCATCCGCCTTCACCATCGGCAATTTCGGCTCGACCTCGGCCACCAGGCGAACCCCATCCGTCAGCGTTCCGGCGCGTTTCATAACGGATGAAACAATGTCGGACACCTCCACCGCCTCCAGCCGAGCCTTCACGCCGCCGGCATCAAGTCGCGTCATGTCGAGCAGTTTGACCACGTAACGTTGCATCCGGTCCGCTTCGGCCTCGATCCCGGCCAGCAGTTCCGCCTGGGTATCCGGATCGTGCTTTTCCCCATATGCGCGCAGCGAGGACACCGCACCCAGAATCCCGGCGATCGGCGTTTTCAGATCGTGCGACAGTGACGCCAGCATCGTCGCACGCAGCTTTTCCGCGTCCATTTCGACCCGCGCCTCTTCGAACGCACGCGCGATATGGGCGCGCTCCAGTGCCGAAGCGCCCTGATCGGCCATCGCATCCATGCGCCGCCGTTCCGCGGGTGACAATTCCGCCCCCCGCGAAATCGCCAACACGCCGGAGAACAGGCGAGCCGTGCGCAACGGAATGAAAAACCACGGCACGCCGGAGAGCGTATCGGTGCCTTTCCCGGCGGGCGTGCCTTTGTCCATCGTCCAATGCACCGCCGCCATGTCTGCATCGGTCAGGATCGGCGTTCCCGGTGCCGTGGCCGCCAGCCGCAATCCGCTCAGGCCCACCCGCGCGAACACCGCGCACTCCGCATCGAACGCGCGCGCGGTGTAGGCGGCGAGCGTTCGCGCCACGTCGTCCTCGCCGGCGACCGCGGCGAGACCACGCGCCAGACCCAGAAGCTCCCTGGATGTCCGAGCTTCGGTCCGCGCGGCCAGTGTTTGATCGCGCGCCCGTGCCGCCAGAGACGAGACGACGATCGCGGCCGCGCTGAACGCGGTTAGCGAAACAACCGCCTGCGGATCGTGCACGCTGAAACTCATCCGCGGGTCGGTGAAGAAAAAGTCGTACGACAGTACGCTGAACAGCGCCGCCACCAGCGCCGGCCACAGACCGGAGCGCAACGCGCTGATTAAAACCGGAGCCAGAAAGATCAGCCCCAGATTGGGAACGCCGAGCCAGCGGTCCAACGGCACCGCGACCGCGATCGCCGCCGCCGTTGTCACCGCCGCTTCCGCGAGGCCTCTGGGTGTCAATGCCGACGACGGTACGACCGCGCCCACTTTCTGTCGTTTCGCGCTGGCGATTTCTTCCGGCACGACGTGGACCGCGATCGTTTCCGACCGATTGATCAGATCGCCAACGACCGAGCCGAAGAGCGCGGTGAACAGCAACGGACGTTTCGCTTTACCGACGACAATCTGAGTAACGTTCTGTTCGTTGGCGAAAGTGAGGATCGTCTCCGAGACGCGATCGCCCGGCAGCGTCGCCGTCTCGGCGCCCAGTCGCGTGGCGAGCAACAGCGCGTCGTTGATGCGCGTTCGTTCGGTGGCGGAAAGTGCTCTGTCGCGGCTGGTCTGAACGTGGACCGCGATCCAGGTGGCACGGGCCCGATCGGCCAGACGTTTCGTATGCCGTACGACTTCCGGCGCCGCCTCGCGCTCATCGACACAAACCAGGATGCGTTCATTGGCGGCCCATGGAACGGTCTCGCCCTGGGCCTGACGAAAGCCGCGCACCTGGATGTCGATGCGGTCGGCGGCACGGCGCATTGCCAGTTCGCGTAGCGCCGAAAGGTTGCCGGGCGCGAAATAGTGCCGCATCGCACGGCGCGCCTGATCGGGAGCGTAGACCTTGCCTTCACGCAATCGCTCGATCAACTGATCCGGTGTCAAATCGATCAGCTCGATTTCGTCCGCGCGCTCGATGATCGCGTCGGGGACGGTTTCTCGCACGCGAACCCGGGTAATGCGCGCGACAATGTCGTTCAGGCTTTCGACGTGCTGAATGTTGAGGGTGGTCCAGACGTCGATACCGGCGGCGATCAGTTCCTCGACGTCCATCCAGCGCTTGGGATGGCGCGACCCCTCGGCGTTGGTATGCGCGAGTTCATCGACCAGAGCGATCGCCGGCCGCCGCCGCAGCAGCGCGTCCAGATCCATTTCCTCAAGTTCGCGTCCCTTGTACGGGACTTTCCGGCGAGGCAGGATCTCCAGATTGTCGCACAATTGTCGCGTTTCGATCCGGCCGTGCGTTTCAACGATCCCGGCGACGACATCGACACCGTCGGCGCATTTCTTGCGCGCGTCCGCCAGCATCTCATACGTTTTGCCGACACCCGGCGCCGCGCCCAGATAAATCTTCAGCTTCCCCCGCGACTCCGCGGTGGCCTGGGCCAGCAGCGCATCGGGAGACGGACGGTTCCTGACGGTGTCGCTCAAGCGACGGATCTTTCCAGTTGGCCGATCGGTGCGGCACGTGAACGGCGCGGCGGGTTTCGAAAGTCATGTCGCATGACGCCGCCTCCAAGGCGAGCCACCAGCCCGCGAGGGTTATTGAGCATGCCAACACCGCGTCGGATGATACCACGAAATCGATCCCGCTGATGTCCAGGGCACACGAGGACGGCCGGATCGCGCATAATGCGCATCGGGGTCCCGGCCCGCATCACGCCAGGTCGTGTGGAGAGGCGGTTTCGAACGCGCTGGCCATGACGCGGCGGGATGTCACATCGACGGCATGAAGTTTCCAGGTTGACCGCCGGACTGGAGTATTAAGTACCCCTTAAGAACCGGGCAGCCAGCCATTGGAAACCCGCCCGTGTCCCTGACGCCGGCCAGCTCATCCGCGCGCGAGGTAGCGGCGCCAGGGCGTCCAGTAGAAAGCCTCCCATCCGTCGACCACGCCTTGATGGTCCTGGCTCGGAACATCGAGGTGCACGAGGTCGATCCGTCCCGCCGGACCCAAAGGCGTAAAGGTCAGGATCAGGGTTGAGTCCGGATCATCGTGGTTGAAATGCGTCGAGCGCCAGGATTGAACGATCAGCGCGGGCTCGACGACCGTCAGCATGGTGCCGCTGAGATTGCCATCGAAGGCCCGAAACGGCGATCCCGACAGGGTGTCGATCGTAACCGGCGCGCCGGTGATTTCCGCATGGACGATCGGGTCCAAATACATGGCGTAGAGCGATTGGGCAGGGGCAGGCAGGACGATTGACTGCTGGATGATGCTTCGCATGCCTTTGGTCCTCAATCCTGGGGAGGCCATCATGGCACGGCCTGGCCGCGGAGCCGTTGCGCCGGTCTTCGCTCGGTTCCGCCATCGTGATCAATCCCTGGTTGTCGCGCGCGTGCTCGATCAAGGGAGGAACCCCGCGATCCGCGCGCCGAAGTGTTCGTCGAACGCCGGATCGTAAACGCCGGAATGGCCTGTCGGCGCCGCTGGTTGGAAGATCGACAACAGGTTGGCACCCAACCGCTCACGAGCGACCGCCAGCCGGCGCGGTGGATCCGGGTCCCAAGGGTCGTCCAGCAGTTGCACCAGCACGACATGCGTGCCGTTGTTTGTCGCCGCGTCCCACAGCGTGGTCCAGTCCGCCATCGCCTGCGCTTTGCGCGCCTCCTGCCTGCCATGGGCGGCGGGGTCGAATGCCACCACGCCGTCCGCCAGACCGGGATGCGCCAGCACCGTCAGCGCGATCCACGCGCCGCGCGAGTGACCGGCGACGACAACCCGACGGTACCCGAGTTCCCGCAAAGCCTGAATTTCGTGCGCCAGCATTTCGCCCCCGCGAGCGAGCGGATCGTCGCCGCGGTCCCGATTGAAGCACCAGACATCCATCCCTGACGCAGCTTCGCGATCAACGAAATCCGGTGGATCCGGCGGGCCGCTCTGATCCCTGCCATAAGTGCCCGGAATCCAGACCAGGACGCCGCTGGCCTTCGCCGGGCCGGAGTAAGCGAAGCCCGGCGCGCGGACGAATTCCGTGCCGGACGCCAGAGCCGATCCACCCAACAACAGCAAACAAACAATTACTCGACGCAAGACCGCATCACCTGGGCAAACGCCCTCGCGCGATGACTGATGGCGTGTTTCGCATCGGGATCCATTTCGCCGAATGTCTGCTCGCGGCCCTCGGCCACGAACATCGGATCGTAACCGAAACCCTTGTCGCCGCGCGGCGGCCAAACCATCGTGCCATCGACGCGGCCGACGAACGTTTCGGTATGCCCATCCGGCCACGCGAGGCACAGTGCCGCCACGAACCACGCTCTGCGATCCGTCGAGGCACCCACCCGTTCGTTCACCAGCGCCATCGCCTTCGAAAAATCTTTGTCGGGTCCGCCCCAGCGCGCCGACATCACGCCTGGCTCGCCAGCCAACGCGGCGGCGCAGAAGCCGGAATCGTCGGAAAACGCGGGCAGGCCAGCCGCGGTCGCCGCCGCCAATGCCTTGATGCGCGCGTTCCCGGCGAAGTCCGGCGCGGTTTCCTCAGGCTCCGGCAAGCCCAGTGCGCCAGCCGAGACTATTTCGATCTGGTACGGACGCAGGAGGTCCGTCAGTTCCACCAACTTACCTTTGTTGTGGCTGGCCAGCACAAGCTTGCCGCCAGCCGGCAATTTGCGGCCCATCAGCCGGCCACGGCCTTGCGCTGCGCCTCGAACAACGCCGTCGTGCCGGTGCGGGCGAGCCGTAGCAATTGCGAGAACGCTTCTTCGGAAAACGAACTCTTCTCCGCCGTGGCCTGGATTTCCACCAGTCCGCCGGTATCGGTCAGCACGAAATTGGCGTCCGCGTCGGCCGAGGAATCCTCGTCGTAATCCAGGTCCAGCACCGGCTGTCCGCCGACGATCCCACAGGACACCGCGGCGACCTGACCGATCAGCGGCACGGTCTTCAGCACATTCATCTTTACCAGATGGCGAAACGCCAGCGACAGCGCGACCCAGGCGCCGGTGATCGAGGCGCAGCGTGTCCCGCCGTCGGCATTCAGCACGTCGCAGTCGAGCGTGATCGACATCTCGCCCATCGCCTGGCGGTCGACGACGGCGCGCAGCGAGCGCCCAATCAGGCGCTGGATTTCCTGCGTGCGGCCGGATTGTTTGCCTCGCGCCGCCTCGCGGTCGCCGCGGGTGTGGGTGGCGCGCGGCAGCATCCCATATTCGGCGGTCACCCAGCCCATGCCGGAGTTGCGCAGGAACGGCGGGACGCGGGTTTCGACGGAGGCAGCGCACAGCACCTCGGTGCGGCCCATACGGATCAGGCAGGATCCCTCGGCATGGTGGGAGAAGGCGGTGGTAAGCGAAACGTCGCGCAATGCATCGGCGGCGCGTCCGGATGGGCGCATGGTGTGGATCCTTCATGGGCGTGAAGCGTGCGCTTATACAGTGGTTCGGGTGGATCGCGGTATCCCGCGCGGGCGGTCCGCCGTACCTTGGCTTGAATGTTGGGGGTTTGAATGCTGGCTTCCGACCCAAAGCGGAGTTTGGCAAGGCCCGCGCGGATGTGCCGGGAACGGATGATCCAAGTTGAGACAGTAGTAGGACAACCGAGACTCCGGCTGTTCACAAAACAAATGTTTTCTGCATGGGCTGAGCGGTAGCGGAGATGCGGCGGAAATCCTTGGGTTTGCGGTGGTGAAACAGGGAGGTTTTCTGCATGGGGTCGATCTCGGCGTC
>CALFNB010000079.1 GCA_937902425.1 uncultured Acetobacteraceae bacterium
ATTATGCAGGAACCTCAACCATTATCGTTGTGGTTAGCATGCAGGAAGGGCGCGGGTGGTTTCCGCTTTCCGAGTTTGTGCAATGCGCCATGATTGAGCGTACTTTTTCAGCCCCAATTGACTCGTTCTCGGGTTCGTGGATGGTTTCCCTGTTAGTGGGGAGGACAGTCGATCATGGCTGACAGCGCGGACGAACCGGAAGTACCCGATCCAGAAGCGGAACCGAACGATCCCGCTCTACAAGCAAGACGCGACAGACGCGCGGCACTGCCAGCGACGTACGTGGACACTTGGGCCACCTTAATATGGAAAGGCCACATTCGGGTCGTTTTGGGCGAATGGATCGCAAGAGAGCCTTACTATCGCGCGGCCTATTTGATGGAGTTGGACGATGCGGAAAAGTTTGCGAACGCTCTTTTAGAAAGAGTGGCAAGGCAGCGCGAGAGGGATGCTGCGAGAGCGAAAAAAGACCAAAGTCAAGAAAGCGAAACTTAGATTGCCGCCCTTTCATGACAAGGACGAAGGGTCGCCATCTCAACCGCCTTCTTCCGCATTGGAAGAAGAGAGCGATATTGATCAACCAGTACCATCAGACCACGACGCTTCTGAAAGAGACAGCGTGGTGTTGCAGTTTCCGAGCAAGGCAAAGCGTGAATCCCCTTCTCCGCTTCCACCTGAGGATGACCCAGAGTCAGACGCAGAAGCGACCACAGACCCAACATCGAGCAATCAAATGACTGAGCCGCCAACCCGAGAAGAAATTACCGCGCAACTAGCCGCCGTGGAGGCTCGGGGCGACACAAAACTCGAACGAGTGCTTGGCGAGATGCGGACCGGGTTTGCCACGATCGACGGCAAATTTGCCGCTCTCAATACGCGGCTTGACGGTCTGAACCGCTCGACTTCTGGGACCAAGACGACCGTCATTCTAACCGGCATTGCCATTGCGGGAGTGATTGTAGCAATCCTGGCTTATGGCCAAGCATGGTTCGGGCTTGGTATGTCCACAAGAGACACCGTCAAGTCGGCGATTTCCGAATATATTCAGCAATCCACCCCACAAAAAAAGTAGAGTTCGCGTCAGTGCCCAGACGTAGCAACCGGTTATCGTTGGCAAAGGTTCTTTTGGTTGAGCCTGCTGCATAATACCGCGCCAGGGGCGTGGGCGCGCGTCGACTGAGCATCGCGCGAGTGCACGTTTGTTCAACATCGCGAATGCGCGTAGGTCAGGCGCCAGATCGCGCGAATGCGCGTAGATCAGGCGCCAGATCGCGCGAATGCGCATAGGTCAGGCACCGGCGGGGATGGGAACAGGTTGAATCTCGCGTGCATAGTGAGGAAAGGAGACGACGATGTACCCGACCCGGACCGCAACAGCCCCGTTGGCCCGCCACGCGATGGCGTTTGTCCTGGCGGGCGGGCGGGGCGCGCGTTTGATGGAACTGACTGACCGGCGCGCCAAGCCGGCGGTCTACTTCGGCGGCAAGCTGCGCGTCATCGATTTCGCGCTGTCCAACGCGCTCAATTCCGGCATTCGCCGCATGGCGGTGGCGACGCAATACAAGGCGCACAGCCTGATTCGCCACTTGCAGCGCGGCTGGAATTTCTTCCGTCCGGAACGGAACGAAAGTTTCGACATTCTCCCCGCCAGCCAGCGCGTCGCTGATGACAAATGGTATATCGGCACCGCCGACGCGGTGTACCAGAACATCGACATCATCGAGAGCTATGACCCGCGCTACATTGTCGTGCTCGCCGGCGATCACGTTTACAAAATGGACTTCGAGCCGATGCTGCAGCAGCACGTGGAGCAAGGAGCCGACGTCACCGTTGGCTGTCTGGAAGTGCCGCGTGCCGAGGCCACCGGCTTTGGCGTGTTGCATGTCGATGCATCCGACCGCATCTTGTCGTTTCAGGAGAAACCCGCCGATCCTCCGCCGATGCCGGGCCGCCCGGACGTAGCTCTCGCGAGCATGGGCATCTACGTCTTCGACACGCGCTATTTGTTCGATCGCCTGGCCGAGGATGCCGCCGATCCGACATCCGGTCATGATTTCGGCAAGGACCTGATCCCGCGACTGGTGGCCGGAGCGAAGGCCGTGGCGCATCCCTTCGAACGGTCTTGCGTGCGGTCGACGATCGATGCTCCGCCATACTGGCGCGATGTCGGGACACTCGATTCCTATTTCGCCGCCAATATCGACCTGACCGATATCGTTCCGGACCTTGATCTGTTCGATCGAGACTGGCCGATCTGGACCTATGGTGAAATGACGGCGCCGGCGAAGTTCGTTCATGATGAAGATGGCCGACGCGGCGCCGCATACTCCTCGATGATCGCCGACGGGTCGATCATCTCGGGCGCGACATTGCGGCGGTCGCTGGTTTTCACGGGCGTGCGGGTCCATTCCTATGCCGACGTCGCCTATGCGGTGATCCTTCCGGAGGTCGAAATCGGCAGCTCGGCGCATCTGCGCAACGTGATCATCGAGCGTGGCGTGCGGATTCCCGACGGCCTGGTGGTGGGGGAAGATCCGGACTTCGATGCGAAACGGTTTCGCCGCACCCCCAACGGGATTTGCCTGATCACCAAGACCATGATCGACGAGCTTCATGTATGACGCCGTTGGGCGTTCTGTCGGTGGCTTCGGAGATGTTTCCTCTGATCAAGACCGGAGGACTCGCCGATGTCATTGGCGCTCTACCGGGCGCACTGGCGCGGGAAGGTGTCACTGTCCGCACCCTTATTCCAGGCTATCCCCAGGTCCTTGACGCGATCGGCGGCGCGCGCGCGGTTCATACCAATCCCGATCTGTTTGGGGGCCCTGGCCGGGTCCTGGCGGCCCAGATCGAAGGCCTCGATCTCCTTGTCCTTGACGCCCCGCATCTGTACGAGCGGCCGGTCAATCCGTATCTCGGACCGGACGGCAAGGATTGGCCGGACAACGCGGTTCGCTTCGCCGCGCTGGCACGGGTCGCCGCCGATATCGGCCTGGGTGCGTTGGAGGGATATCGGCCCGATGTCGTGCACGCGCATGATTGGCAGGCGGGCCTGACGCCCGCGTACCTGCATTACCACGAAGGCGCGCGTCCCGGCACGGTGATGACGGTGCATAACCTCGCGTTTCCAGGCAAGGTGCCGCGCGAACTGCTGGCGCGGCTTGGCCTGCCGCCGAGGTCGTACGCGGTCGATGGTGTGGAGTTTCACGGCACGATCAGCCTGCTCAAGGCCGGACTGCAATTCGCCGACCGGATCACGACGGTATCTCCGTCCTACGCGGCGGAAATCCGCACCGAGGAGGCGGGCATGGGGTTCGCGGGTTTGCTGCGGGCGCGAGCCGACGTGTTGTCAGGTATTCTGAACGGGATCGACACGGGGATCTGGGATCCCGCGGTCGATAAGCTCATCGCTGAGCCGTTCGGCCGAACCACGCTGGCAAAGCGGGCCGCGAACAAGGCCGCGCTGCGGGCATGGATGGGCCTGACCCAGGATCCCGCGGCACCGCTGTTTGGAGTCGTAAGCCGCCTGTCGTGGCAGAAAGGGATGGACATGCTGCTGGCCTGCCTCCCTGTGCTGCGGGTGCTTGGCGCCCAGTTGGCGTTGGTTGGCGCCGGTGAGGCGGACATCGAGGCGGGATTTCGCACCGAGGCCGCGCAAGCGCCAGGTCGGATTGGCTGCGTCATCGGTTACAATGAGGCTCTGGCGCACCTTATGCAGGCCGGAGCGGATGCATTGCTGGTACCGTCGCGCTTCGAACCGTGCGGTCTGACCCAACTTTGCGCGCTTCGGTATGGCGCGGTCCCCGTGGTGGCGCGGGTCGGAGGGCTGGCGGACACGGTGATCGACGCCAACGCCGCGGCTCTGGCGACCGGCGTCGCGACCGGAGTGCAATTCGCGCCGGTCAGCGCGGAAATGCTGGATGTGGCCTTGCGGCGCACCGTGGCGTTGTACCGAGAGCCCACCGTTTGGCGCCAATTGCAAACGAACGGGATGGCCGCCGATGTCTCCTGGCGCGGTCCGGCCAGGCAGTATGCCGCGCTTTACCGCGGCCTGGTGGAAGCGCGAGCGTGACGATACCTGAACGGAGCTGTCCGCGGTTTGCGCTGTTCGCCGGGTCGCCGAGGCCGCCCGGTTGACCTTGGGGCGACCGTCAGATGGAGAACCCGAGCCCCTCGGGGTGACGCCGCGCGGCGACGGGGTCAACGTCGCGGTGTTCTCCGCCAACGCCAGCGCGATCGAATTCTGCTTATTCGAAGCCGATCGGGAAGTGCGCCGGGTGCGGTTGCGCGGCCGTACCGGCGACGTGTTTCATGACCACATCCCTGATGTCGCGGCGGGCGCCCGATATGGATTGCGCGCGCACGGACCGTTTCTTCCGCTAGAAGGGCATCTTTTCAACCCCGCCAGGCTGCTGATTGATCCGTATGCCAGGATGATCGACCGCCCGTTGGCGTTGCATGCCTCAATGTTCGGGTACCGCCCCGAAGCGCCGGTCGATGGGTTGTCCTTCAACGACATCGACAGCGCACCCTTCGTGCCCAAAGCGGTCGTCCTGAACCCCTCCAGCGCCGCGGAGTTAACGCGCCCGATAACGCCGTGGCCGCGCACAGTGCTGTACGAACTGCATGTCCGCGGCTTTACCGCTGCTCATCCCGGCGTCCCCGAGGCCATCCGTGGTCGTTTCGCCGGCCTCGCCCATCCGGCGGCGATCGACCACCTGGTTCGCCTCGGAATCACGACTGTCGAGGTCATGCCGTCAGCGGCCTGGATCGAGGAGCGTCATCTCGCGGCTCGTGGGTCGCGGAACTACTGGGGCTACAATCCGATCACGCTGATGGCTCCGGATCCGGGACTGGCCCCCGGTGGATGGGACGAGATTCGCGCCGCGACCGCCGCGCTAGGGGCGGCGGGTATCGAGGTGATTCTCGATGTCGTGCTGAACCATTCGGGGGAGGGCGACGCGCTGGGGCCGACGCTGTCGCTGCGTGGTCTCGACAACGCGACCTATTACCGTTCCCTGCCGGGCACACCCTGGCGGTACGCGGACGACACGGGCTGTGGCAACACGATCGCCCTCGATCGTCCGGCACCACTTCGCCTCGCCATGGATGCGCTGCGAACCTGGGCCGCGCGGGCGGGCGTGCATGGCTTCCGCTTCGATCTCGCCACCACCTTGGGGCGGCGCGAGGACGGGTTCGATCCCGCGGCGCCCCTGCTATCGGCGATCGCACAGGACCCAGTACTGCGGGACCTGAAGCTGATCGCCGAACCTTGGGATGTCGGGCTGGGTGGCTATCGTCTGGGCTCGTTTCCGGCGGGGTGGGGCGAGTGGAACGATCGGTTCCGTGACGATGTCCGGCTGTTTTGGCGCGGCGATCCCGGTCGGCTCGGAGAACTGGCGACCCGGCTGGCGGGGTCTTCCGATCTGTTCGCGGCGCGGGGGGTGGCATCGCGCTCGGTTAATTTCGTGGTCGCGCATGACGGTTTCACGCTCGCCGATCTTGTTTCGTACACGAACAAAGTGAATGCGGCCAACGGCGAGGAGAACCGCGACGGCACGGATGCGAACTTCTCGTGGAACAATGGTGTCGAGGGGCCGAGTGGAGATCCCGCCGTCGTTGCCGCCCGGATGCGCGACCAGCGCGCGTTGCTGGCGACGCTGATCCTGGCGCGCGGCACGCCGATGCTGGCGATGGGCTCGGAGTTCGGCCATTCGCAGGGCGGCAACAACAATGCTTACCCCCAGGATAATCCGACGGTGTGGCTCGATTGGGCGGCGGCGGATGCGGGACTGCTCGCCTGGACACGCAAACTCCTGCGGATCCGTCGAGATCATCCGGTACTGCATGACGATCGCTTCCTCACCGGGCTTCCTCGCGATGTCAGCATGCTGCCCGATGTCGAGTGGCGTGATGCCGCGGGCGAGGTGATGACAGCCGAGGCATGGCAGGTGCGGGACGGAACTCTGTTGGTGATGGTGCTGGCCGGCGCCGCGGAGACCGAGGATACCATGGATCGCGTAACCCTGGTCCTGCACCGGGGAGCGCTGGACACCGAGGTTACGTTGCCTCCCGCCCGGGCCGGCCATGCCTGGCATCCGCTGGCTGACAGCGCGGCCGGCGCGGACGAGGAAGCGACGTCGTCGGCCGGTGCGCCGCTCCACGATCCACGGCGAGGATATGGCCTCGATGAGAATGGCAACGGGAGCCATGGGAGCGAAGCCGGATCGGTCGTAAGCAAAGCGACCATCACTGTCGCGGCCCGAAGCGTTTTGTTGTTCGCGGAGCGGCGGCGGGATCCGCGCACCCGAGCCACCGCCGACCCCGCGCTGCTCGATCGCCTGGCGCGCGCGGCCGGAATAGCGCCGGAGTGGTGGGACGTTGACGGGCGGCGCACGCTGGTCAGCGTCGATACGCGGCGGGCGTTGTTGGCTGCCATGCGACTTCCCGCCGGCAGTGAGGGTGAGGCACGTGATACTCTGCGGCATCTCGGCGACAGCGGCGACCGGCGCCCCCTGCCGCAAGCATTGGTCTCGCGCGTTGGCGAACCCGCCGTTCTGTGCCTTGGGCTTGAGCCCATGCTGGGGCGGCGGCCGGTCTGGCTGACGGTCGAACGAGAAGATGGTGAGACGGAACGTATCCGGCTGGGTGCCGACGACGGCAAGCTCGCCGCGTTCACCGGCGTCGACGGACTGCCGGCGCAGGTATGGCGGGTCAATTTGCCCGCGCTGCCGGAAGGCAGGCATCGGCTCAGGCGCGATGATGCCCCGGACGCCATTTGCCATCTTGCCGTGGCCCCGCGGCGATGTTTTCTGCCCGATCCAATCCGGCGCGGCGCCAGGCGGTTCGGTATCTCGGCGCAGCTTTACGCGTTGCGGAGACACGACGACCAGGGCATCGGCGATTTCACCACGCTTGCCATGCTCGCCGAGGCGGCGGGGCGGGAGAGGGCGGCGACGATCGGCATCAATCCGCTGCACATGCTGTTTCCCGGAGATCGCGAGCGGGCGAGCCCGTACCACCCGTCCGATCGGCGGTTCCTGGATCCAATCTATCTGGACGTCGCGGATGGCGGCGGCGATCCTGATCCGGAAACGGCACGCGCCATCACCATGGATCAACTCCTCCGCGGCGGCGCGAAACTGGCGAGCGATGTGGTCGCGTATTCCGAAGTCTGGGCTTTAAAGCGGGCGGTCCTGGAACGCCGGTTCGCGGCTTTCACCGCCCTCGAGAAGGCCGACGCGCCTTCGACCGCGGACTTTCGCCGGTTTGTAAACGAGGGTGGCGTCGAACTTTGGCGGTTCGCGGCATTCCAGGCCATCGCCGAGACGCGGTCAGGCGAATCCTGGCGGCAATGGCCGCACGGTTTGCGCTCTCCCGACCACAGAGCGGTTGCCGCTTTCGCGCAAGCACACACCGAGCGTTTGAGGTTCCACCAATACCTGCAGTTCCTGGCCGATCGACAACTCTCCGCCGCCGCCGCGAAGGCCGCCGCATCTGGCCTGGAACTGGGCTTGTTTCGCGATCTCGCGGTGGGTGCGGCTCCGGACGGCGCGGAGTCATGGGCAAGGTCGGAGGACCTCGCGGAGGGCGCCTGGATTGGCGCACCGCCCGATCCCTTTACCGCTGAGGGACAAAACTGGCACCTGCCGCCGCCGCTGCCGCTTCGATTCGCAAAGACCGGTTTCGCATCGTTCGCCACTTTGGTCGCGGCGAACATGCGTCACGCTGGTGCCCTGCGGATCGATCATGCAATGGGCCTCACGCGACTGTTTTGGATACCCGACGGCGGCACTGGCGCGGACGGCGCGTACGTCGCTTACCCGTTCGCGGAATTGCTCGGCCAACTGGCGCTGGAAAGCGTGCGAGCTGGTTGCATGGTGATCGGTGAGGACCTTGGCACGGTACCGGAAGGCTTCCGCGCGACCATGAGTGATGCGGACATCCTCAGCTATCGTGTGCTGCTCCTGGAACGAGAGGGTCCAGGTTTTAAGCCCGCTGCTTCGTATCCCGCGCGTGCCGTGGCTTGCGTGACCACGCACGACCTCCCACCACTGGCCGGTTGGTGGGAGGGTGCCGACATTCGGGAACGGACGGCATTGGGCCTGCTCCAGGCTGGTTCGCGCGCCGAGGATGGGCGGGCGACCGAGCGGACCGCCCTGGTCACGGCGTTGGTCGACGAGGGGTGCCTTGTCTGGTCAGACGCCGGAGATCCTTCGGTGGATGAGGTGATGGCCGGTGCGCACGAATTCGTCGCCGCCACTCGGGGCGACCTCGTGCTTGTGCAGGCGGACGACCTCGCTGGCATGCGGGTTGGCGTCAATCTTCCCGGTACCGACACCGAACGGCCGAACTGGCGATTAAGACTGCCCGCGCCGGTCGAAACGCTGTTGAGTGGGAAGGCCGCCCAGGCGATTCTGGCTCCAGTGCGTGCGACTGGCCGCGCGACACCC
>CALFNB010000080.1 GCA_937902425.1 uncultured Acetobacteraceae bacterium
CGGGACAGGTGCGCAGCGTGCCGCCCAGATCGACCCAGTCGAGGCTCAGAATGAGGTCGGCCTCGGCCAGCGCGGCGGTCAGGTCCGGGCTGGTGAACGTGGCGGGCTGGCCGACATGCAGAGCGTGCTCGGTCGGGAACGCGGCGCCGACCTTGATGTCGGTGGCGACCAGGGCATGCAGCCGCTCCGCCAGCGCCAGCCGTTCGGCCCAGGCGGTGGTGGAGCGCCCGACGCGGCCGATCAGGATCAGTGGGGCGCGGGCCTCACGCAGCATCGCCACCGCCTGATCGATCGCGGCGGTCGAGACCCCGCCATCGGGACGCGGCCGGAACCGTTCAATCTGAAGCGGCGACGGAGGCTCGGTCAACGCCGCCTCCTGCATCCCCGCGTCCAGACACACGTAAACCGGACCCATTGGCGCCGTCCCGGCCAGCCATGCCGCCCGCGCCAGCGCCTCCTGCGCCGCCGCCGGAGATGCCGGTTGGGCGTCGAATTTGATGTAGTTGCGCAACAGCGCGCCCTGGTCCTGCGCGGTGTGGATCCAGTCGATCCAGGGGCGCCGGCGTGGCGCGTCGACCGGCCCGGTGGCACCCAGCAGCAGCAGCGGCACCCGGTCGCACCAGGCGTTGAACACCGCCATCGTCGCGTGGAACAGCCCGACGTTGGAGTGCACCGCCGCCGCCATCGGCCGCCCGGTCACCTTGGCCCACCCATGCGCCAGGGCGACCGCGCTCTCCTCATGCAGGCACACCAGCATCCGCGGCCGCTCGTTGCCGAGGTGGTTGACGATGCTGTCGTGCAACCCGCGATAACTCGATCCGGGGTTCAACGCGATGAACGGGATATCGAGCGCGCGTAACGTTTCAGCGGCGACGTCGCTGCCATAGCGTGCCCCGCCGGCGGACACGCCACCGGCGGGGCGTTCGAGATCGGGCGGAAAGAGGCCAGAGGGAGTGTGGCCAGAGGAATTCAGGCCTGGTTGCTCGTCAGACATGCGACCCTCCGGATGGTCAGAAGTTTCAGACGCCCCTGTTCAAATGCCCAGGTTCAAATGCCCAGGTTCAGACGCCCAGGTTCAGACGCCCAGGTTCAGACGCCCCTGTTCAAACGCCCAGGTTCAAACGCCCAGGTTCAAACACCCAGGTTCAGATGCTGGGTGCCATGGGTTCGAACGGGATCTCCCGGTCACCCGCATGCATCGACATATCGCCCACGAAGATGTCGCGATCCTTGGTCTCCGGCAGGAAGATCAGGCCGATGATGACGGTCGCGCCGGCGATCACGATCGGATACCAGAGCCCGAAATACAGACTGCCGCTTTGCGCGTTCATGGCGAACACGGTGGCGGGCAGCAATCCGCCGAACCAGCCGTTGCCGATATGATACGGCAGCGACATGGAGGTGTAGCGAATGCGGGTCGGGAACAACTCCACCAGCGCGGCGGCGACCGGGCCGTAGACCATCGTCACCAGGATCACCAGGAACGTCAGCAACAGCACCAGTTTGAACGGTTGGGCGCGGAAAATGTCCCACGGACGCGTCATCTTGACGACCGACGGATTGGCCGCCGCCGGATAGCCGACCGCGGTCAGGGTGTCGGTCACTTCCTTCACGAACGTCGGCGACCTCGCGCTGATCGTTTTGTCGGCGATCCGCACGCTCGTTTCGGTTCCCGGCGCCGCGTCCTCCTGCGTGTAGACCACCGACGCGCGCGCCAGCGCGCCTTTGGCCACGTCGCACCCGGTGGTGAACTTCGCGGTGCCGACCGGATTGAACTGGAAGGAACATTCGGCCGGATCGGCGATGACCGCCACCTTCACCGTCTCATTCGCTTGCGACAACGCCGGGTTGGCGATTTCGGCGATCGACTGGAACACGGTGAAGTAAGTGACGGCGGCGATCAGGCAGCCGCCGAGGATGATCGGCTTGCGGCCGATCTTATCGGACAGCCAGCCGAACAGGATGAACCCTCCGCAGCCCAGAGCCAGCGACCACGCCACGAGCATGTTGCCGGTGAAACCATCGACCTTCAGCACCGCGAGCAGGAAGAACAGCGCGTAGAACTGCCCCGAGTACCACACCACCGCCTGGCCCATGACCATGCCCAGAAGCGCCAGGATGGCCCATTTGGCGTTGCTCCATTGGCCAAACGCCTCGGTCAGTGGTGCCCTGGAATGGGTGCCTTGCTCCTTCATGCGCAGGAACGCCGGACTTTCGGCCAGTTGCATGCGGATCCAGACCGAAATCGCCAGCAGGAAAATCGACACCAGGAACGGAATGCGCCAGCCGGAAACCCACATGGTGGAGGTCGGCGCGCCCTGGAAATCGGCCGTGGTCATGGCTGACTGGGTGAACAGGATGACCAGCAGCGACAGGAACAGGCCAAGCGTCGCCGTGGTCTGGATCCAACTCGTGTAGAAGCCGCGGCGGCCTTGCGGGGCGTGCTCGGCGACATAGGTCGCGGCACCGCCATACTCGCCGCCCAGTGCGAGGCCCTGCAACATGCGGAGGGCGATCAGGATCACCGGCGCGGCGAAGCCGATCTGGTCCGACGTGGGCAGCAGGCCAACGACGAAGGTCGACGAGCCCATGATCGTGATGGTGATCAGGAAGGTGTATTTACGTCCCACGAGGTCGCCGATCCGGCCGAACACCAGCGCGCCGAAGGGCCGCACCAGAAACCCCGCCGCGAACGCCAGCAACGCGAAGATGTTGCGTGTCGATTCGGGGAACTGACTGAAGAACTTGGCGCCGATGATAACGGCGAGCGATCCGTACAGGTAGAAATCATACCACTCGAAGACGGTCCCGAGAGACGACGCGAGGATGACTTTCTTTTCCTCGCCTGTCATGGCTCGCGTGTGACCCGCGGCGCCGATCTGTGACATGGTTCCACTCATTGGTAGCGTTTCCCTTCCCGATTGCGAGTGCGGTGACCTGCTTCAGGCTCTTCCCATTTTACCAGTGTCGGCCGAATCGCTGATTCGGCCGACGGCATGCTGAATCCATAGCATTATGCCAGGCCAATGCAACTGGACCCGCGGATTTCGCTTTCGCGCGCGACGTCGGGGTCATCGCGGCCGTTTCTGGAACTCCGGCGGTCCGCCGCCGACGCGCGCATGGACTACCGCCCGCCATCCACCGAGAGGATCTGCCCGTTCACGAACCCCGCCAGGTCCGAGGCGAAGAATACCACCGCGTTGGCGATGTCCTCCGCGGTGCCCAATCGCCGCATGGCGATGCGCTCGAGCAGCGCGCGCTGACCGTCGGGACCGTAACTGTCCCACTGCCGCTCCGTCGCTTCGTTGGTGCGGATGAAGCCAGGTGCCACCGAGTTCACCGTGATGCCGAACGGTCCCAGTTCGTGCGCCAGTTGCCGGGTCAGGCCGATGACGGCGTGCTTGGAGCAACAATACGCCTGAATGCCGGTCAGCGAGGCCTGCAACCCCGCGCCGGAACTGATGTTGATGATGCGTCCGCCGGCGTTTCGCTTCATGGCGGGCGCGGCGGCCCGGCACAGCGTGAAGGCCGCGTTGACGCCGATGTCGAAGATCACGTCCCAGTCAGCGTCGGGCACGTCTTCGATCGGGCGGTTCGTTTGACCGGCGACACCCCCGGCATTGTTCACCAGCACATCGATCGCGCCGCCACTGGCGCGTTCGATACCGGCGATCCAGGCCGCGCCCGCCGCCCGATCGCGCAGATCGACAGCCTGGGCTGTAATGCTTCCTGTCGTGGCCCCCTGTGCCGAGGCGGTCTCGGCCAGCGTTGCCTCGGTCACATCGGTCGCGAACACATGCGCGCCGAGTGCCGCGAAGCGGCGTGCGATGGACCGGCCGAACCCATGGCCCGCGCCGGTGACCGCGACGGTTTTGTTGTCAAATCGGATTTGCATCGTGGCGTTCGCTCCATGCCATGCGGTCATAGGTTCCCATGCGGCCAGGGGCTCCCACGCGGTCAGAGACGCATGGTGCCCGCGCCCATGCGGTCAGAGGCTCCCATGCGGCGAGGGGCTCCCATGCGGCCAGGGGCTCCCACGCGGTCAGAGACGCATGGTGCCCACGCCCATGCGCCAAGGGAACCGCGGCCACAACCGTCCGGTCAGCGCGATCCGTTGACCAGCGCGTCGCAATCGCGCCGGCCGGCCATCAGACAATCCTCCAACTGGCTCTTCTTGTGCAGCGTATGCGTCAGCAGCAGGCCGCCGATCAGCAACAGCAGCACCACCACGATCGCGGCGAGGCCGGCGGTGCGGCGATCCGCGTCCTTACGGTCGCGGGCCGGATCGGGGGCGGATCGAGGTTCGGGCATCGCACTCTCAGGCCAAACGTCCGGCGAATGAGTTTTGGCGCGATCGGCACGCGGATTTTCGCGGCCGGTCGCGCGCCGCATGGTTGCACGCCCCCCGGGTCCCGTCCATAAGCTTGGCATGCCGCCGGTCATCCAGAAGCCGCGCCCTTCGCACGCGGCCGCCCGCCATCTGAGCAGCGTATGCCCGCGCTTCGCGGCGCTGATCGGGCGCGTCGGTCCGCCTGGTCTGGCGGTGGAGCGGCGGCGCGACCTGTATGAGGCGCTGATCCGCGCGATCGCCCATCAGCAGTTGCACGGCAAGGCGGCGGAAGCGATCCTGGCCCGGTTCGTCGCGCTTTATCCGGAGGAGGAATTTCCATCGCCGGATCGCGTGCTCGCCACTGATGGCGACGCGCTGCGCGCCTGCGGCTTCTCGGCGGCCAAGCGGGCGGCGATCCAGGACATTTGCGCCAGGACGGTGGACGGCACCGTGCCCACCAGGCGGCAGGCGGCACGGCTTTCCGATGACGCTCTGATCGAGCGTCTGACCACGATCCGCGGCGTCGGCCGCTGGACCGTCGAAATGCTGCTGATCTTCACGTTGGGCCGGCCCGACGTTCTGCCGGTCGACGATTTTGGCGTGCGTGAGGGCTATCGCGTCCTGTTCGAACTGGACACCCAACCAAGACCCCGCGCGCTTGCTGAACTGGGGCTGGTGTGGGCGCCGCACCGCTCCATGGCGACCTGGTACTTGTATCGCGCGGTCGAGGAGGCGCGGCGGCAAGGGCCCTCCAGCCGGGCATAGCGCCACGCCCGCGGGATCAGGCCGCGCATGTCGGTTGACCAAAAAACAAATTGCCGAATTTATCTCCGCGTCCAAATAAAACTACGCCCGGCCGGTGAGGCCTTGCGCAACCCGCGCACCCCGTCCAAAGGTCCTTTCCAGCGCGTGAGATCTCCTGTCTCGTTTCGTCGACTGATGTCATCATTGTGCGCTTGAATTTTCGTGGGGCCTAAATAAAGACTCGCCCCTCCCAGAGGAGCCGGGAACATGCTTAACCCACTCAGGAACATCGATCGCTGGGCCTCGCAAAGCGGCGAGCGGGCGGCTTTGCTGCTCTGGCTCGTGGTCGGCGCGCTGGCGGCTTTCGTGGTGCTCGCGGTGCTGGGTCTGGTCTGGTACACCGCACCCGGGCCGCTCTCGCACTGATGGAGCGAAAGTCTCCGCGACGGTCCGCCGATTTGTCGCGGAGACCTTTCCAGTTGGTTGGTTGTGATCTCAATTTTCAGTTGTCGGCCAGAAGTTTCGCCGCGACCGCGTGCTTTGTAAGCGGCGCACAGGTTCAGGACAGGGGCCGGGCCACCGGAGGCGCGCGGGTTGGGGGTGGGCTCCCACGGTTGCGCCATTGCCGTAACTCGCGACGGGTATCGCGCCGCTGACGGCCGCGGCAACGGCCCCGGTGGCATGCGAGAGGCCATGTCGCTTGCTCGCGGGTCCGCCGCGTGGTAATGCGCCGGCGCCCGTTGGGGGATAGTTTAGCGGTAAAACTCCCGGCTCTGACCCGGGCATCCTTGGTTCGAATCCAGGTCCCCCAGCCAGGAAAATCGCCGTTATTTATCAATGTTTTGCTGACATATACCCGTGCTGGACGCGAACCGGCGCTGGCCGGGACCTCGGCGAACATGTGCTAAAGTCGTGATCTCGTGCGGCTCGTGGTTACCTTATACCGCCGACGCGCCGGTCGCCTGGAGTTCCGGCGAACGCCCCCGGATGGTGGCCCGCTTTTCTTCAGAGCGCCGTGCTCGTCTTACGGTCTCATGACGATAATGATAACGGTATGAATTTCCCGTTCATCGAAAGACGCCTATGAAAATTCAATCGGCCGTGCGAATGCACCGTGGTTGGCTCGGTGCATCGATCAAAAGCCGACGTTCAGCCACACCCCGGCGCCATAACTGTTCATCTGAGGATTGACGAACGTCGCGGAAACGGCGGCGCGCAGATCGGTCCGTGCGTTGATGCGGTATGACGTCCCGACCGACACGCTGGCCCAATCCGACGCCGCCGGGATCGCGGCCGCAGAGTAAGCCGGCGCGGCGATGGAGGTCAGCGAGGCCGTGACCGTGCGGTTCCGATCCGCCAACTCATGGGCCCAGGTCAGTTCCGCGAACGGCCGCCAGTCGCCGATCTCCATGGACCCGCGCACGCCGAGTTGGCTGACCGCGGAATTCCGCGTCTGGGCGCCGAAGGACAGCGCGGTCATCCCGGTGGTGCCGGTCTCTCTGAAACCATTGAGCCGCACCTGTTGCAGCACCAAACCAGCCACCGGGCCGAACGTGAACGCTCCCACATGGAAGTCCCAGCCACCGCGTAGTGCCAGAGCCAGATCGTGACCGCTGCTGTCGCCCTTGTTCTGGTCCGTGAAGATGCCCAGAGGGACCTGGCGCGAGACGTGGTCCTGGAGCAGGTCGTAGCTCGCCACCGCGTTGCCCCACAGTGGCCCGGTCTGGTAGGCGGCATAGAGGCTCAGCGCCTCATCGACCTGCTCGAAATTTCCGCCGGTGGAGAAGTTTTGCACCGCGTCACCCGCGAAAACCGCCGCGCCAATGACAACTCCGGACGGTGTGTGATAGTCCGCGCCGATCGTGCCGCCGAAGGGGGTGCCGGAATCATTCGGGAAATTCGGCGCGTTCTTGACGCTGAGGTGGCTGACACCGGCGCTGACCCAGACATTGATGCCGTTTGGGCCACGCGTCCGCCCGGACTGCTCGATCTGCCCCTGAATGGCGGCGGCGCGGGCGAGGCCACCCCACACGGCGCTTTCCGCCAACAGCGAAATCTGGCTCGGCGCGGTGATCAGACTTTAGATGTAGTCCGCCTCGATGGTCTGCCCCGCCGTGGTCAGGTGATGCGGGTCGCTCCACAGGTAGGTTTGCTCCGCGTTGGGGGCGACGAGTTGGGACGGGCCGCACACCAGGGAGGAAGTGTTCCCGCATGCCGGACTGGAAGTGAACTCGGTGGCGACGCTGAAGCCGAACCGCGTCGGGTTCTGGGAGACATACTTCAACACGCCTTCGACATCGGCGGGAATGAAGTTGACACCCGCCGCGCGCAGGCCGGACCAAACATCGGCGCTGTATGTCGCCGCCTCGTTCACGTCGATCGCATCGGCGGGAGCCACGATCCCGCCTGGACCGACCACCCTCGCGTAGGAATACACATTGAGCACCATGATGGTGCGCGCGCCGGCGGCCTGTAAATTCGCGACGCCCGCGGTCAAGGCGGTCGCCAGCGATTGGATATACACTTGCGGCGACAGGCTCGTGCCCAGAGTTCGCAACCAGGTCAGGTCATTGCCACCGAAACTGATCATATAGAGAGCGTTTGGATTGGCGACGTTGTGAGTCGCGGCAAGGTAGTTGGAAATCTGCGAGACGATCGGCACGTTGTTGTAAAGGCCGTTGGCATAACCGTTGCCAGCGGTGGTGGAAACCGTTTGCGCGGAGCCATTGGCATAGTTGGTGCCGGCTCCGCCAGGAATTGTGCTTGGCAGGGCGAGCAGGCCGAACCTCGCCGCCAATTGAATAGTATCCACCACTCCAGGCCCGACGAACGCGCCAGTGCCGCCGGCGGCGACGGTCCTGGCGATCGCTGCATCGAGTGCCGCCGCGGAGCCTGGGCCGCCCGCTCCTGGGCTGCCGCCCGTTGACTGATAGCGGAAATATCCGCTGTCCATGGTGCTGTCGCCAAATCCGATGAACTGATTGAGCCCGCCCGCGTTGGCCGCCTCAGGGACGCCGAAGCCTGTGAGCGCGAACAATGCCACCGGGATGCACCCCCATGTATTCGAGAGACTCCACGCCCGTCGCCGCATTGGCCAAGGTCCTTTGAGTTGCTTTGTTCGCAATTCTTCCCAGGAAACCCTGAATAGCCGGTTAGCTGTGGCGACAAGGCCTCGAGATTCTGAACCTTCAGCGTTTCGGTAGGACGCTCCCGTCTCACCGGCCCGACGACCGCTTCGCGCCCATTCTCGTCATTCCCGTGCCATTGCCGATGTCTCCGAAGCGGACATCGCGGAACCTGACGAGAAGGGCGGGGAGTGAATCGGATCTGACCTCTCGGAACGGGTACCGTCCGTCAAACTCAGACCACTAAAACCGATAGATGGCAGAGATTTGTCCGTTGACGCCGGTGCTTTTCGTCCCGTCGCCAAGCAACGCGGTGACACCCGCCGTCAGCTCGAATGCATCGCGGCGGGCGGAGACCGTGAAGCCTGGCGTCACCAGCGAACGGCTATCATAAGCCGAAGCCTGGGTCACCGTGTAGCCGTAGAGCGTGCCGTTGCTCACCACTTGCGGGTTGGCGAGCGCCAGTTCGTATCCCAGCGTGAAGCCAGGCGTAATGCTCCACCCTCCCACTCGCCGCGCATCGAGAGTGACATCGAGGCCGGCCACGAAACTCGGCATGGTGCGGTTCATGCCGTGCACGGCCAAGGCGAGTTCGCTGCCGCTCTCGGTGAAACCGCCGAGGCTTGCGTGGGTGACGCGAAGGCCCCCGTGTAGTGTGATGGTTACCGGGTTCAGGGGAATGACATCGCCAAACGCGGCCTGGCCGCTGTAGACGGCGCCACTGCCATTGCCCTGGGCGACCCCCAGCCCTCCGCCCAGTGGGCGCTTGCTGCGATAGTCGACCCCGCCGATCATCGCCTGCGCGGCCACGAAAGGCCCCGCTTCGAGGCTGGAAAACCCGAACCGGCCGCCGATCGTGCCTAGCAGCGTGCCGACATTGGCGCTGGCACCGGCACTGGCGACGGAACTCCAATCATAGCCGAGGCCGAAACTGGCGCTGACCCGCTCGTCGATGCGGTAGGTAGCACCCACGAGCGACCCGGCGGTCTGCTCGGTGCTGCCGGCGATGCCGCCGCGGGCGCTTGCCCCGACGTAGCCGCCCAGGCCGACCATCCAGACCCGCGACTGGCCCGGAACAAGATCGCGGCCGCTGGCGTCGTGAGCGATCGCCGCATCGATCGCGAGTGGCTGGCGCAACAGGGCGCCGAAAGCATCCGCATGCACCTGGCCACCGACCTCGGATTCCACCCCGCCAAGCGTGCCGGCGTCAACGGCGGACTGGAGATAGTAATTGTAGGCGGTGTAGTGGCCGGACAGCGGCGAGTCCTGCAGCGCGTTCAGCAGAGCGGTGCCGGTGGCGGCATTGCCGGTGAAGCCGTCCTGCCCGGGTAAGGTCAGATAGTCCACCATCTTTGCCCGCAGCACGTAGATGTCTGCCTGGGTCAGCCCGAGGCCCTGGGTCAGATAGGCCTGCATCGACCCGTAGGTAGCGGTCACCTGGTCGAGCGCGGCCTGCAGGAAGCTTTGTTGGACCCCCAAAGCCGGAGTTGCGATGGCTACTGCGTCGGCGCCCGCCTTGGCGCCCCCGGGGCCCGCGGCGTACTGTGCGTAGATGGTCTCCTTCTGGGATAGGATGAAAGCTGCGGTATAGCTGTTGGTGGCCAGGTAGCCGTTCAGGATGGTCGCCGGCGATACGCCGGCGATCGTCTGCAGCAGGGCAGCGGTCCACCCGGTACGGTCCTTGCCGCCGGAACAATGGAAATCCGCGGCATCGGCGGCATTGGCCAGGTCGATCAGCGCGGCGCGGAATCCGTCCCGATCGATCCGATTGGCAACAAATCCCTGATACAGGCTCTGAAAAAAGAGGGCCTCCTCGTGCGCGGTGGTTGGCTGGGTGGCCGGCGCCGGCGGGGACTGACCGCCATAGATGTTGACGTTGGTGTAGGCGGCCCCGATGGGCACCGCATCGGGCGCAGCAGCGATCTTCGGCACCGCATCGGGCGCACCATTGATCTCGTCGGGCGTTCGCAAATCGATATCCAGGGTGATATGCAACGCCGAGATGGTTGCCAGATCCGGGACGCTGAGACTGAGGACGTCGGTACGATAAAACACCCCCGTTCGCATCACGCCATTGTTGCTGGTCGTGTCGGCGAAGCCGGTTCCGCCGTTACTGGCCGAGATTCCCGCGAGATCGCGGAAATTCGGGGCCGAGATCAGAATAGGTGTAGAAATCGGCTGCTGGGCCAACGCGGAGGCGCAAGACAGGCAAAGTACCATCGCAGTCGCGCCAAGCAGACCGGTTTTCATAGAGGTCACGGCGAGAACGGAATTGGTGACCCGGCAGTACAAAAAATTGGCGACATCGTGATGTCGCAGGACAGAGCTTGCCATTGTCGCGGTGTCGCCTTGTGTTTCACGGCGTGATCATCGCGCATTGGGGTTAAGGAACCATTAACCTGCCGGGTGTTACGGGGCCGTGCAGAAAACCAATTCTATCATGTAATGTCATAGATCCAGTACCATGCCGTCGAACCCCGGTTCGACCCCCGGCGGCAGATTCACCATCTGATGATGGCCTGCGGCACCCCGGCGATGGTCTGCAGCAGAACCGCGGTCCACCCGGTGCGGTCCTTGCCACCCGAGCAGTGGAACAAGACCCCACCAGGGGCATTGGCCAGTGCGATCAGCGCATCGTGTAAGCCGGACAGGTCGGCCTGGTCGGCGACGAACCCCCGATAAAGGCTCCGGAAGTAGGCGACGGAATCCGCGGCGCTACTCAAGGTTGGCGCGGAGGGCGGGTAGTTCGTGCCATAGACGTTGGCATAGAGGATGCTGGCGCCGGCGGGCAACCGGTCTTGCCCGGCATTCGGCGCCATGGCGCTCACGGACCCGCCGATTTCCGAAGGCGTTCGCAGGTCGACAACGAGCCTGATGTTCATGGTCGAAAGCGTTGCCCGGTCAGCATTGGAAAGTTGGGTCAGCGCCTCGGAACGATAGAACACCCCGGTTCGCATAACGCCGTTGTTGGCTGTGGTGTCGGCGAAGCCGGTTCCCCTGTTGGTGGCCGATATTCCCGCGACGTCACGGAAGTTGAGATCCGTCGCCAGTATCGGGGTAGTAATGGCCTGCTGGGCCAGTGCGGATGTGGAAGCGAGCAACAGATACACGAGGGACGTGGCATACAGACAGGGCTTCTTCACTGTGGTCACGCGGGGAAAGTCAGGCATGAGCTGGTGGCTCCGGGAACGAACGCGAAATCGCGGTGCGCCCGCGTGTATTTCCAGTATGCTGTTACCAAGGTGTTAACAGCATGGGTGCCCTGCCCCGACGAAGGGGCTCGCACGGAGACCGGGCGACGGGCATGCGCCTCTCCGCCTCGCTCTGGAACGGCGATCTCGAAGAGGCGGCTGCCGAGCGTGGGGCCTCGTTTTGTCCCCAGGCTTCCTGGTCAACACCGTTTGGTAGCTTTGGCTACACCGATGTCCCAAAGCCGTCAGACCGTTCCCGGCTAGCTCCCGCCAATCTCGGCCGCTCGGGCCACCTGACATGAAGGACCCGCTTTGGGTCGAATGTGGCGGTTCGGGCCGAACGGCGGCGATCGGGTGCCAAGTGCGTCATACACTTGGCGTCTTGGCATCAGGCGGCGAGCCGCATCCCCCGGATTTCATCAAGCATCCGTCGAAACGCCGGCTCCGGCGCCACGCACATGGTTCGATACGTATCCAGGACTCCCAGCCACGAAATTCGCTATACATTTCAATATCTTGCTGACATACACCCGTGCTGGATTCGAACCCGGTCCTGGCCGAGACCGCGGAAAACACGTGCCAAAATCGCGCTCTCACCCGGCTCGTGGTTACCTTCTCAGCCACGCCCAACCAGATATGCTGGCGAAAATCGATCTTGTTGGACTGGTTGGTGGGCCGGGCCCGGGTATGGCTCGGCTTTGAAGCCGATCTCAGGCGGATGGGACTCTTCGTTACGGCGAACCAGGCCATGACTTGTTTCGATGACCACGGCGGTACTGTCCAAACTCCGCCGCTAGCGCCGCAATGGGTGGGATCCGGACCTTCCCGAAAGGTCTTCGACGGCATCGTCGATCCTCCCCTCAGGCGCATGCGTGAGTCATTGTCCTGGCACCTGACCAGTATTCGATACCGGCTGGATCAGCGGAAGGCCACCTGAGCGGGCGCTTTCAGGCTGGGATGCGACACGCGGAACATTTCTACCGCACGCGCGGTGCCGCCTGTCCGAGGTCCCGGTTTTTCATGCGGCCCAGGCGTTTGACCTTGACCGTTGGCTCGGACCGTCGATGTGTACCGCGCGCGGAAGCAATCGGGATCGCACTGCCTCCAGCACCGATCCCGTGACAATCAGTGGCGCGCAGGCCCTCGTTTCCCAGGCGAGACGTTGGGCGTTTGGATGTCGCCGAACGGCTGATCCGCCATTCTCGAACCCGGCGCGGCCGTCAATGTCGAGATAGCTCTCGCAGGCCAGGCCGTCCGCCACCAGGATATCGTGCGCGTCCAGTTCCACATGAAAATATTCTACCACGCCTC